>CAYQIR010000028.1:0-8025 GCA_964417625.1 uncultured Candidatus Saccharibacteria bacterium | reverse complement strand
TCTCTACTACTCCAATTTTAGTTGAAATTCTAGTGGGGAGTGAGGACTTCCGTGCGTAATGCCCCGTCGCTATGTAATCAGCTCCATTTTTTAAGGCAAATTTAAGGAAGTGGCCGAATTTTATTTCTTTGTTGCACATCACGTCAGGGTTGGGGGTCTTGCCTTCTTTGTATTCCCGTATCATATAATCCACGACGTCTTTTTTGTATTCTTTTTCCAAATCCAAAGTTAGAATCGGAATATCCAAAACCGCCGCCGCCCTCATGGCGCTGCGCCGGTCTTCTTTCCACCCGCATCCCACTTCGCCAAGGCTCCGCGGGACAAGCGTACTAGGAGGTGTCCAAGCTTTGATGAAGACTCCGGTCACGTCGTAACCTTGGCTTTTAAGCAGCGCCGCGCTCACAGCGCTATCCACCCCGCCAGAGAGCCCGACAAAAACTCTTTGACTTTGCCCAGGGTAAACTTTTTTAGCATTGTTTTTCATGCGTCCATATGTTATTATAAATGAAGGAGATGCGCAATGAAGTTATTTAAAGAAATCCCTCTGGGATTAGATCCGCGTGAGTATGATCTCTTTTCGCGAGCCATGGACCAGTTCGGTTCCGGGATTAACCAAATCTTGATTGGGCTGAAAGGCTCGGAGCCCAAAGTTGATTTTTGGGTTGAGCCGGTCTGTATGTCGGAACAATTTCTGGTTGGACTCCTGAAGGTCCGTGTCATGACTCCAACCGGCAGCTTCTGTGATCAAATCAAGATTGCGTTCTGGTTTGATCGGGAGGCCCAAATCACTGGTTTCCAACTGAACGGGCGCCAGATCACTTCCAACGAGGTTTTCAATCGCTTGGTTCGTGTTCTCATACCAGTCTGATGAGTGCTGGGTTCGCTTCGCGAACCCAGCCTTTCTTTTTACAAATGCAGCTCTCTATTAAGTTTATGCTGTTCAAAAGTTTGGGCGTAGTACATATTGCCTTTTTTGTCTGACATAAAATATAAATATTCGGTCGGCGTCGGCGTAATTGCCGCCCGTAAAGCATCTATCCCCGGATTAGTGATAGCCGTCGGCGGCAGACCCTTGTTTTTATAGGTGTTATATTCATGATCTTCGGCCAAATCTTCTTTGGTCAGAGTGTAAGAATTTTTGCCGTTGTAATATTGGAAAGCTGCATCCACTTGCAGCGGCATTTCCATTCTCAATCTTTTCCATAAAATACCAGAGACAATCCTTTTGGATTCCAAGGTGCCATTGGCTTCGTCTTCAATAATAGAGGCCATGATGACGACTTCATCAATCGGCTTCTTGAACTTTAAAATATCTTCTTCATAAGGTTTGATCTGGCGGGCGAAGTTTTCCCGCATCATCAGTATCACATCGCTCGCTTTGGTATTTGGCATAAAAAAGTAAGTATCGGGAAAAAGGTAGCCCTCATAATCATTATCCGCGACTTCGCCCACGAAATCTTCGGCGTTAAAAGCCGGTAAATATTTTTGCAAAATGCCGGCCATCTCCATTGAAGAAGTACCTTCGGGAATAGTTACCCTCTGGGCGATCAGGCCGAATTCTCCTTTCCGCAGCATTTTGACTACAGTGAAGACATTGGCCGGCGCCGGAAAATAGTAATCGCCGGCAACCACTCTTTTTTCGCCACCCAAAAAGGCAATGAAAAGCTTCAAGAAAAATGAAGATCTGATAATATGTTTTTCTTCAAAAGAATCGGCAATCTGAGAAAGAGGCTCTCCTCTCTCCACTGTGATCAAAGCGTTGGCCGGAAAAGGCCGAGGCGATCGCCAACCGAAAACGTAAAAAGTGGTGAAAAGAAAAAATATGATTATCGCCGCGCCTATTATCTTAAAAAAGTGGTTGCTCAAAATCGGAGCAACGCCGAAAAAGCGGAGGCGCCAGAGGATCACTTTCGGATGGGTAGCCAATTTTAGACGCCAGGTTTCTGTCTTTGCCGACAAAAACTGATTCAATTTTAAAAATAATTTCAAAAATTTCTTCATGGATATTAGACGGGCAGATTAGCAGGAGCATCTGATTTCTTGGACGGCACTCTGGTAAATGAAGGTGCGGCGGCGATAGAACCCGGGAAGTGATAGATGGTCGCGAGCTCCTCGGAATTCAAGACAAACGGCTTGCTGTAAAACCATTTGTCTTCGTAAGGCGAGAAGAAAAACCGCCGGAGCTTATACTCGTCAAGTATCTTTTCCGGGAAGCCCTTCTGGCTTTTCCACCAGTCTTTGGGCGGGTTGCCAAACTCAGAATACCAACCCTTAGTCTTGAAACCATTGAACTCGGCCGAAGCATATTGTTTAAAATACCCGAAGGTTCCGGCTACATACATGCCGTTATATATATCTTTATCGGCAAAATACACCGAGCGTATAGTCGTATCAAAACCGATTTTGGATACGCTGCGTTCAATGGCGGCGATGCTCTCTGCCTCTCCCTTAGTTGGAATTCTGGGGAAACCGCCTTCTTCTTTTTCCGCTTTTAGTGTTTTTAAAATTTTATCTCTCTCCTTTTTCGCCTCCTCCTTCCAATCATCAACCGTTTCAAACCAAGCCAATTCCTCCCATTTTTTCTTCCAAGGCAAAGACCTTCTGTGCTCTTTCTTATGAGCCCGGATGATAATTTGAATCCAAAAGTTGTGGCCTTTGGTGACAGTGCTCAAAAATTCCAAAGAAGTAGCCAATGGGTCTATCTTGTATTCTTCTTTCGGATCTTTATCCAAACCATAATCAACATAGGTCTTGATCGGCAGAGGATCCGGCCCTGACAATATCCACTGAGTAGCAAACATTTTGTGCTTCCCGGGATCAAAGTAAAAGTCTTTGGTGTAATCCTCCACCTCGTAAACTTCTATGCCGGGGTATTGGGAGTATAAATGAGATTCTATGGAATTTTTGTATTTTTTACGGAGCCAGATGAAAAAACGGGTATTGCCATCCATGACTGCTATTTCAAGCGAAAACCAAGACCGGGTCTGGCCCAGCCAATATTTCTGCCACCAGTTGCCTTCATCGGCCGTTTGATGCATTGCCCCCAAAACTACTTCCATGGCCGCCGGTGATTTATAAATTTCTTTCGGAAGTTTTATCTCAAGAATCACTGTGCCCATGCCGGCCCAATAACCCGCTCTGATATAGCGCACCCAGGCCTTGAAACAAGCGATGACAAAAGCGACCGGCAGCCAGATCGGCATAAAAAGATAAACATATTTAAACCCCAAACGCAGCCCGTCCAAAACTTCAGGCGGAATAAAATCCAACATGCCTAAATTATAGCACAGGAAATTTTACACAAATGTGTACATGCCCTGCTTATTCTTTTTGAAGTATTTCGGATTTTGCAGATTGACCATAACGGTATTAGCTTTCACATAGCGCTCTTTCAGCACTTTTTCCAAAACCGCCTCTTTGGCCAGCGGGCCTTCTTTTTTAAGAATTTCCCGGATGACATCACGCACCACGCCGGTGGAATAACCCCATTCTTTGAGTGCATAGAGGCCGCGGCCAACCAAAACAAAGCGCGGATCTTTAATGAGCTCGTTGTGGGTGGTAGCGACATGAGCTTTCTTTTTGAAAACCTCGCTGATAAGTTTGGCCACTTCGCGGAAGTGGATCGGGCTCCCATGCTTGCGCAAAATGAGGTAGGCGTAGTCACGCACGCCTTTGGTTTTGATGTTGGAAGATTTGGTTTTGCCCCATTCACCAAGTGGATTCTTGGAAACATTTTTGGAAATAGCGAGCCAGCGGGTCAATATCTCATCTTGCTTGTATTCATCGGAAACATCTTTGAGGTGTTCCAGGAAAGAAGCGATGATTTCCGACTCCGGCACGATCTCATCGTCCCCCAGTCTGGAATAAAGCTTTTGCAGCGCTTCATGAATCTTGTCTGACAGATTTTGGTCCACATGCCAGCGGTGCTTAAATTCGATATCTTCTTTGATTTTATTGAAATCGTCCCCAACCACCAACAGGAAGTGTATATTCTTGCGGGCGCTTATATCTTTGCCTAAGTGGTTCAACAAATCGTCTTCGGCTATCACGCCTCCCATCTTGTTGATAGTGTCGCGAAGCTCGTCAAACACGGCTTTTTCTTTTTGATATGAATCCGCTTTTCTGATGTGGTTGATGGCGTAATTTTCTATCTGTCTGACTCTCTCTCTCGTGATGCCGTATTTCTTGCCGATTGATTCCAGCGTCATTTCCTCTCCGCTCTGGTTTAAACCGAATCGGCCCATAATGACATCTTGGGCCCGAGCCGGCAAAGAACTCAAAAGCTTCTTGACGACCTGTTTCGGATTAAAAGTCAGAGCAAATACTTTGGTTTTTGGAGCTTCTTTTTTCATATGATTATTATTAATATAAATTAGACCCGCCCGAACCGTACCGATTCGGTACAGGCGGGCCACACTATTATAACACATTTAATATCCTTACAATATCATAGCTCATATCTTTGTCAAATACACTCACTACACCACGAAATTTATAATTTTATTTGGCACAAAAATCACTTTTTTAATCTCTTGGCCCTTCAGCCATTTTTGGACTTCCGGCATGAGCAAAGCTGCCGCCTTCGCGTCCGCTTCAGAAAGTTCGGCTGCGGCTTCAAATTGCGCCCGGATTTTGCCATTAATTTGCACCACAATTACGGCTTTGTCGGCTCTGATTTTTGAAGCATCATATTCCGGCCATTTTTCCAAATGAATCGATTCTTTGTTGCCAAAAGCGGACCAGATTTCCTCTGTTATATGCGGCGCAAAAGGTGCAAGCAGCTTCAAAAAAGTGTCAAAGGTCGTCTTTGACACTTCTTCTTTTTGGATAGTATGTTCTAATTCGTTTACAAAAATCATCATGCAGGAAATTGCGGTGTTAAATTTGAAGGCTTCAATGTCTTCGGTAACTTTTTTTATGGTCCGGTGCAATAAGTTTTCTAGTTTGAGAGTTTGAGAGTTTGAGAGTTTTTCAACTTGCGTCTTGCAACTTTTTACTTTTAAACTAACTTTCCACACTCTTTCTAAAAATCTCCTGATACCGACGACTCCTCCCAAATCCCAGGGGTATTGCCCCACTTCGTTGTATGGTCCAATGAAGGCCAAGTACATCTTTACCGTATCGGAGCCGACTTTGGCTACTTGTTCATCCGGGTCAATAACGTTGCCCTTACTCTTGCTCATCTTTGCTCCGTCGGGGCCCATAATCAGCCCGCGGTTCATCCTCTCGACGAAAGGCTCCGGTTCATTTACCAAACCCAAATCAAAAAGTGCTTTGTGGAAAAAGCGAGCATACAAAAGATGCATAGTGGTATGCTCCGCTCCGCCGGAATATCTGCGCACCGGCATCCACATTTTGAGTTTATTTTGAATTTCTGAATTTTGAAATTGTTTCGAAATTGGAATTTCGGATTTGAGATTTGCGCGTATGCAATATGTAAGGAAGTACCAGGAAGAATCGACGAAAGTATCCATCGTATCGTATTCCGGAGTCCAGCCTTTGCCAAAAATTTTCTCCACTCTCTCTTTCAATTCATTTGAAGACGCAAGCGGCGACTCACCCTTGGGTGTGAAGTCGATATTGTCTTCCGGCAACATCCACGGCAGGTTCTCTTCTGGTATCGGGTGAGCCTTGCCTTCGGGATCATACACGACAGGTATAGGGCAGCCCCAATAGCGCTGACGGCTCAAAAGCCAGTCCCGCAATTTATACTTGGTCACCTTTTTTCCAAATTTTTCTGCAATTTTTTCCCGAGCCTCTTCGCTATCTAAATCGTTAAATTCTCCGGAATTTATTACCTTGCCTTCGCCCACGAAAGTCTCTGAATTATTTTTATATGCTTGCCACATATATTGGAATGCACTCAGGTTGAGCCAGTTTTCCATTTGGTTGGCTTCTATCCAGACCGGTTTGTGGTTTTTGGTATCTTCCGGATTCAGCGGTTCAATACTTTCATCTACGAGCTCAAAAAGCATACCTCGGCCAAATGCATACCTGTTTTCATCTTTATGTTTGGCAAAAAAGTGGTTGTGCTGCTCCCCGCCGAGTTCTCTCAAAAATTTTACATTGGTGTACCCAGTCTCCTCTCTTATTTCTCTTTTCGCCGCATCTTCATAACTTTCGCCTTCATCCACACCGCCTATTACTCCCGAATGCCAGCCAAACTTTTCCCAATCCAAACACAAAAACTTGTTTTCTTTTCTGTTCCAAACCAAAGCGTAAGCAGTTTTTCTCCTCACTGTTTTTTTGTCTTCTCTGACGGCATCATGCTCGCCCGAGCCGGCAGTAGAAAATTTGGCTATCACTTGCTTGACCGGCAATCCGTATTTTTTGGCAAATGCAAAATCGCGCTCGTCATGAGCCGGCACGGCCATCACCGCTCCGGTGCCGTAGTTTGCGAGCACATAGTCAGCCACCCAGACCGGTATCTCTTCTCCCGTAGCCGGATTGATCGCGGTCACTCCGTCGAGCCTGATACCAGTTTTTTCACGAGATTCTGATGTTCTTTCAATTTCTGTCTTATTTTTGACCTCTTTTATATACTTCTCAACTTCGTTCCAATTTTCAATTTTAAATTTTAAATTTTCAATTACGGAATGTTCCGGCGCGAGCACCACATAAGTCGCCCCGAACAAAGTATCAGCACGAGTAGTGAAGACAGAAACCACCCCACCCAAACCCTCCCCCAAGGGGAGGGCTTTCAAAACCTCATAAATTTCTTTAATCACATTTTCCGTATCATCGAGAACTTCTTCGTTTTTAAATCGAATAACTTTAAATCCTTTTTCCACCAAAAAAGCGGTCCTTTCTTCGTCCTCTTGTTTTTGGTTATCGTGAATACCACCGTCAACCTCAATCACCAACTTTTTTTCTAAACAAGTAAAATCAACAATGAATCTTCCTATAATCCACTGTCTTCTAAAATGGTGCCCGGTTGCATTATGTCTTAGAGCTTGCCATAAAATATTTTCTGCTTTGGTTGGATTCTTTCGCATCTCAACCACTCTATCCTGAAGCTCTCTGTAAGTAGCCCTATCAGTTGTGTAGAACTTGGGATCTCCCTCCCCTTGGGGGAGGGTCGGGGTGGGGTGGACTGAAAATTCTATCTCCGCCCCTTCCGACTTGCCTATCCAATTACGCTGCGCGTCTTTAATTGGCTCAGGCCATTTCAAATTATCCAAATCAGAGAGCAACCGCTCTGCGTAATCGGTAATTTTGAAAAACCACTGCTCCAATTCTTTTTGGACCACTTCGGTCCCGCACCTTTCGCATTTGCCCGCGATTACCTGTTCGTTAGCCAACACCGTCTGGCACGAAGGGCACCAATTGACGCTAGCTTTCTTTTTGTAAGCCAAACCTTTCTCATATAATTTCAAAAAGAGCCACTGGGTCCAACGATAATATTCGGGGTCGGAGGTGATGACTTTGCGCGACCAATCAAAAGACGCGCCCATGCTCCGGAGTTGATCTTCCATATAGGCGATATTCTCGTAAGTCCATTGGCGCGGATCTAGCCCGCGTTTTATAGCCGCATTCTCGGCCGGCAGGCCGAAAGCGTCGAAACCAATCGGGTACATCACGTTGTACCCCTGCATTCTTTTTGTCCTTGCGAAAATATCCGGCACCGCGAAAGCGTACCAATGTCCGATGTGTAGATTGCCCGACGGATATGGGAACTCCACCAGCGTATAAAAATTGGGTTTATTGCCGCTCTGATCTGGAGTTTCGTAAAGTTTATTTTCCTTCCAAATTTTTTGCCACTTAGCTTCGATCTCACGGTGATTGTATTCTTGCTTGTCCCGCAAAGCTTTAGCGGAGTGGGAATGGTTGTATTTTTCGTTCATGTTAAAACTATAACTCACCCTACCCTCTCTTACAACAAGAGAGGGCTTGAAAACCACAAAATTTATCAAAAATTTTTCAATATTGACAAATAAAATGTAGTTGTTATAGTAGGTAGCAGAAATCGGCCCTACGCAGACCCCCGAATCCGAACAGATTCTGATAATGAAATATTGTTGTCAA
>CAYQIR010000027.1:0-11202 GCA_964417625.1 uncultured Candidatus Saccharibacteria bacterium | reverse complement strand
GAGCTCGCTTGCGCCTCTGGTGTCTGCTCCATCGACGACATCGCCGTCACCGCCGATACCAAGAGTGTATAGTACCGTAAATAATGGACTTATTGATAAAAAACCGAAAACTAGTTCCAAGGCTGAGCAATATTACACAGAAAGATTGGGTAAAATTAGCTGAAAGAGAAGGTTTTTTAGTTGTTTATGGAAACAGCGGGTCTCATTATATAAGCGTCAGAGATCCGCAATTTCCAGATACTCAAGATATAAGAGGTTTGATAACCGTACTTACTCCAAATTGCTTTAAGCAAGCCAATATACAAATTTTTAAAAAATTTGTTGTTAGAGGCCATATGCCAGAAGATAACGTTTGGAAAGGCCTTGGCTTACTCTAAGCAAGTAGAATCAGTTGCAATTTCGTATTCAAATTTATAAGGAGACTGCACAGATTTCTCCTCAAATCTAACTCCAAAGGCAGCAAGAATTGCCTGTCTGATCTCAGCTTCAATTTCTACATCAGTTGGACCCGTATTCTTATTTCCGGCAATAATACCGTCTATTTCATTGCACTGAGCTACCCAGCCATTCTCGCTGATTTCAACCCTGAATGTAAGTCCTCCCACTTTCTCCATTTCTTGTCCAACTCTAAAACGCTCACTATCAGACACTGGCAAACCAGCAAACAATAAACCGAGTTTGTATGTTTTCATATGATCATTATATCAATCCTTTATGAATAAAAGATGATACCAGATGTGGATAGTCATTAACATATTGACAAATTTTGTAGATTTGATATAATATAAGTAGAGGTGAGACTGTGAAGACGCGAAAATACAGAATAACGATTCTCAACATTTCATTTGATGACGATCTCATAAAGCAGATCGTTGCAGAGGAGCTTGGCGACGAAGTTCAAGTCGAGAACTGGGAAATCGAAAGGGAATACAACTTCCAAGGTCTAGTCCTTGGTGGAGGTATGATGCCTCAAAGACTCTGTGTGATCACTCTGAACTACACGGAAACCGAGTGACCCTGCCCCCGCCCGCCGCAATGGAAAGCCCATTGCAGGCGGGCTTTCCATTTATATAATTGTGAACATTTGACCAGCAGAAATTTGTATATGGAGTGATATAATGGGCGTATGGAAAACAAAACTATTCGCATTGCCATAAATGGCGCAGGGAGGATTGGGAGAGCTTTTATTAGATTAGCGCAAGGAGTGCCACAATTTGAAATTATTGCAGTCAATGATTTGGGTGATATTGAAAATATCGCTTACCTTTTGAAATACGATACCGCTTACGGAGCGGCTCAGTTTCCTATTGCAGTTAACGAAAGTAAAAACGCCATTATTGTAAATGATAAAGAAATAAAATTTCTAAGTCAGAAGGAGTTAGGTGATTTGCCTTGGAAAGATTTGAATGTGGATGTGGTGATTGAAGCGACCGGCGCCTTCACCAAATTTGAAAAAGCTAAAGGGCACATCGCTGCCGGCGCTAAGCGAGTCATTATTACCGCTCCGGCCAAGGATACTCCGGCTGATAATACGCAGGCCACTGTCTTAATGGGAATAAATGAAGATAAATTAAAAACCTGCCAAATTAGTTCCAACGCTTCCTGCACCACCAATGCCGGCGCGCCTTTGATACATATCTTGAATGAAAAAATCGGTATTGAAAAAGCGATTTTGAATACAGTGCATGGTTATACCGCCAGCCAGTCGGTCGTAGACGGCCCAAATAAGAAGGATTGGAAAGAGGGGAGAGCGGCCGCTCAAAATATAATCCCGACCACGACCGGTGCGGCTATCGCCGTCACCAAAGCCCTGCCGAGTCTAGAAGGCAAGTTTGACGGCATATCGATGCGAGTGCCTATTGTTGCCGGCTCAATCGTGGATGTGACCTTTATCGCCAAACGGCCGACTAGCGTCGAAGAAGTGAATAACATTTTAAAAGAGGCAGCCGCCGACGCAAAATGGCAAGGCATATTTACCACCACCTCCGACCAAATCGTCTCTTCCGACATCGTAGGCTCTCTCTACGGCTCTATCGCCGACCTTGGGCTCACCCGCGTCATCGACGGCAACCTAGTCAAAGTCTGCGCCTGGTATGACAACGAGATGGGGTACACCGCGACTCTCGTAAAACATGTTTTGAAGCTGGGGGAATATTTATAAAATGAAGACCCACCAAACACAAAAAACAAATTGTTCCTCCCTAAAGGGTTCCCACACAATTTGTTTTT
Source organism: uncultured Candidatus Saccharibacteria bacterium (assembly GCA_964417625.1). Classification (GTDB taxonomy): domain Bacteria; phylum Patescibacteriota; class Minisyncoccia; order Phycocordibacterales; family WO2-35-19; genus CAYQIR01. Next base: position 8,973 of record CAYQIR010000027.1, on the reverse strand, counting down.
TGTGCTTGGTTTAAATTTATGAAAATATTTTTCGCTTCTGATCATGCCGGGTTTGAGATGAAAGGGCTCTTGGTAGAATTTGTGAAAGGGCTTGGTTTTGAAGTTGCCGATTTGGGCCCAATGGAGCTTGACCCCAACGATGACTATCCGCCAGAAATTGAAAAGGTCGGTTTGGAAGTTTTCAAAGATTACGAAAATTCCAAAGGAATCATACTTGGCGGTTCCGGACAGGGTGAAGCGATAGTCGCTAACCGTTTTCCAAATGTCCGAGCAATAGTTTTTTATGGCCCCACCTTCGCTCCCGCTTCGGCGGGCAAGGGTAATTTGGATATTATTAAACTTTCAAGAGAACACAATGATTCCAATGTTCTTTCGCTGGGAGCCAGATTTTTATCTTTAGCAGAAGCCCAAGAGGCGGTTAAGCTCTGGCTAGAGACTCCGTTTTCCGGGGACAAGCGCCATATCCGCCGACTGGAAGAAATTGATAAGCTAGAGGAGTCTTTATATTTGAAACCTTAAGAAAACGCTCATGAAAACAAAAAATGCAAAAATAAATTCTGTGGGAACCCTCTAGGAAGGAAGAATTTATTTTTGCATTTTTTGTAGCATAAGTTGAACAAAATAATATGACAGAAATCATCCCCGCCATCATCCCTTCAAATTTGAACATAGTGAGGGAAAAGCTTTCCAAACTTTTGGGTTTGGTCAACAAAATCCAGTTAGACATTGTGGATGGCGAATACGCCGATGTAAAAACCTGGCCATTCAACAGCAACCAATTTGATGAGATGCTCAAGATAACCAGAGGCGAAGAAAAATTTCCTTACATCGACGATTTTGAAATTGAAATAGACTTGCTCACCCGGCACCCGATTGAATACATCGGTGATTTTATTTCCCTGGGCGCTAAAAGTTTCGTCATTCACGTTGATTCCACCGACCATGTTGCAGAATGCCTTGAAACCGTCAAAAATTCCGGCTGCAAAGTGGGCCTAGGGTTAAGGCCATCTGGAGACGTGAATATGCTAGAGCCATATCTGCCCCAGGCCGACTTCGTGCAATTTATGGGCAACGACCGGGTAGGTTATAATGGTGTCGAGTTGGATAAAAATGTGCCGGATAAAATAAAAAATTTCCACGACAGCCACCCCGCAATGCCAATTCAAATAGACATAGGAGTAAACGAAGAGACCATCCCCAAACTCAAAAAAGCCGGTGTTGTAGGCTTCGTCTCTGGCTCTTCGATTTTCAACGGTCCTGACATCGCCGAAGCTCTAGCCAGACTTCAAAGTTCGTAGTCTGAAAAACTGTTTTAAAAATTTTAAATTAAAAATTCAATACAATGTCTCCACAATTTGAAAATAATGTTCCGGCAGTGAATAATCAAGCGCCAATAAATTCTCCTAGCAAACATGGCAGGTTGATTTTACTTACCATCGTTTTGATTTTGGTCGGCATTTTGGCGGTAGGTTACTTTTTGTATCAAAACACGGTATTTGTTGATAAAAGACCGCAGATACTAAGTATTGAGGAAATAAAAAATGGTGTTCAGTGCAGTGATGATGTGATATGTCCAATCGATTACAAATGCGTCAAGATTGACAATCTTCCAGGGGCACAAGGAACGTGTACCGCAACGCAAGAAACTAACGAGTTTGCCGATTGGAAAACTTATAGGAACAAAGAATATGGGTTTGAGTTTAAGTATTTTGATCCAAACAATGATATATTTCTTGATCCAAAATCAGAACCTGGAAATTTCCTTTTTACTTCAAAAAAACTTATGGAAAAATTACCTTATGGCACAGATAGTTCGCCAGTAGTCCATCGGTTAGAAATTTACACAACAAAATATAAGACACCCATAGAATGGTTAAGTAACGAGAATGATCCATATAGGCCAAGATATAAAGACAGGATGTCAATGTTAACCATTAGCACAAGTACAGTATCGGGCGTGCCAGCTCTGAAAGTGTTTGACCCAATTAGTGATGGTAGTTGTTTAAGTGATTTTGCTTTGTTTATAAATAATGGCTATGCGTACAAAGTATTGTGCTACCAAGATGAAGATCAAATCCTCTCCACTTTCAAATTTATCCCTTCGACAAGCTCAGGACAAGTTTCCACTTCCACACCGACAAATAGTTTATAATTTAACAATGCTCCACCCGACAGAAGAAAAAATAAAATGGATGGAAGGGAAGGCCAATGAGATACGGCGGGCAGTTATCGAAATGCTTGTGGAGACGGGCCTCCGCCACGCCGAAGCAGGCTCTGGCCTCGCGAAGGCGGGGAGCGGGCACAGCGGGGGAGCGCTCGGGATGGCAGACGTTTTTACCGCGCTTTATTTTTATATTTTGAAGCACGACCCGACTAATCCGTTGTGGGAGGGACGGGACCGATTGGTGCTTTCAAACGGCCACATCTGCCCAGTGCTTTATGCAACATTGGCTCATGCAGGATATTTGCCAATAGCCGAATTAAAAACCTTGCGTAAATTCGGAAGCCGTCTGCAGGGTCACCCCGACCGGCGATTTTTGCCATTCATCGAAAACTCCTCAGGGCCTCTCGGCCTTGGATTGTCTCAAGCGGTTGGGATGTGCCTAGCTGACCGGATGGATAACGGCAAATTTTCCGGCAAACAATTTTACTGTTTACTGAGCGACGCTGAACTACAAGAAGGCAATACTTGGGAGGGAGTGATGCTCGCAGCTAAAGAGCATCTCCAAAATCTGACTGTGATAATAGACCGCAACAATATCCAGATAGAAGGTTACACCGAAGACATCATGCCCCTAGAACCGCTCAGGCAAAAATGGGAAGCGTTTAATTGGCACGTCCAAACGATAGACGGCCATAATTTTGATGCAATTATCGAAGCAGTGGCGCAGGCCCAAGCGGTTTTTGACCGGCCGAGTGTAATTATTGCTAACACCATCCCCGGTAAAGGAGTCTCCTTCATGGAGCGCAATTTCAAATGGCACGGCAAAGCGCCAAACAAAGAGGAAGGGGAGAAAGCGATAAATGAATTACGAAGTATGAATTAAGAATTATGGGTAAAAACATATTTTTAATTGCATAATTCATGACTCAAGATTCATAATTCAAAAAATCAAAATTAAATGTTAAATTCAAACCTAAAATTAAATACCAAAATTTTTGACGCTGATGTGGAGCGGGTTTCTATGAGGCAGGGATTTGGCGAGGGGTTGGTGATTGCCGGAGACCAGAATAAAAATGTGGTTGGACTTTGCGCCGATTTGAATGAGTCCACTCAGATGAATTTGTTTGCCAAGAAATATCCAGAAAGGTTCGTGCAAGTCGGAGTCGCCGAGCAAAACTTAGTGACTGTGGCAAGCGGCATGGCTGCTATGGGCAAGGTTCCATTTGCGTCTTCTTACGCGATTTTTAGTCCTGGGCGGAACTGGGAACAAATCAGGACAACCATCGCTTATAATGACCGGCCGGTCAAAATTATTGGCAGCCATGTCGGAGTAACAGTTGGGCCAGATGGCGGCAGCCACCAAGCGCTTGAGGATATGGCGCTCATGAGAGTGTTGCCGAACATGACAGTGATTTCCCCTTGCGACGCGATTGAAGCCAAAAAGGCTACAATTGAAGCTGCGAAGATTGACAAGCCGGTGTACATCCGCCTGGCCCGTGAAAAAACCACGATAATCACGACCAAAGAAACTCCTTTTGAAATAGGCAGGGCTCAAATTTTGTTTTCTCCACCGATGACTGCCGAGGTTGGCATTGTCGCGACCGGTTCTCTGGTGCACAGTGCTATTATGGCCGCCCAGCATTTCGCCGAAAAAGGAGTGGCCGTCAAAGTTTTAAATATTTCGAGTGTGAGGCCGCTTGATTTTGAAGCTATTATAAACTTAGCCAAAGAAGCGAGAGCTGTCGTGAGCGTCGAGGAACATCAAATCGTGGGAGGGCTCGGATCAGCCATAGCCGAAGTTTTGGTCCAAAACTTTCCCGTACCGATGGAGCTTATAGGTGTCCATGACAAATTTGGCCAATCCGGCAATCCCGAGGAACTCTTGGAGCATTACGGCATGAGTGTTTCTCATATTGAAAGAGCAGTGGAGAGAGTGATGGGAAGGAAATAGACCCACCTTGACAGAAAGGGGTGGTGGGAAAAGTGTCAAGGACGTTCCTTGACACTTTTGTTTGCGATGGATTGAGGTTGTTTTCCACAACCACATTTGCATATATTTTTTATTTTGCTATTTTAAAAATAGACACGAAGCAACGGAGAAAGGAGGTGCTCTAGAAAGTCCACGCAAATTTTCATGCATGTCACTGTCCGTTCTTCGCGTCCCACCGGGGTTCAGTCAACGACTGAACCCCATAATTTTTACATAATTTTTTGAGGGCGATAATCTTGCGGCGCTTGTGACAAATATTTCAAAATTTCTTCCTGGGTTAAGAGGCCCTTTTGAGCGCCAACGTACTGGACTACCGACATCGAGTTGACCGGCGCCCAGAGGAACGCATCAAAGAGCGACTTGCCGAGAGCGATAGCCGAAGCAAAAGTGGAAGCAAAAGCGTCGCCCGCGCCGGTGCGGTCATAAGGGGCTTTCGGGTCTGGGAAAGGCCTCATGAAAAATCCTTCATAACCATCATAAGCGTAGGCGCCATTAGGCCCATCGGTGATCACTGCCACGTTTGGACCGATATCATGCATCGCGCGGAGTAAAACTTTTATATCTCCTTCACCCTTTTTATTCAAAATCAGTTTCGCTTCTTCAACGTTGCAGAAAAATATATCGGCCCGACTGTATAAATCTTTTAAAATCTCTGTCCCCATTTTCATCTGGAAGGTGCCAGGCTGGAAAGCAAATTTAACTTCAGGATTTTTGCGTAAGTATTCGGCGATTTGTTTATGATATTCCACCGAATTCTCGCCAATCGAAGAAAGATAAACCCATTTGGGCGAGCCCAAATCCGGCAATTTATAATCGTATTCGTGATGTTTGACCAAAATAGTGCGGTCATCTTCAAACCACAATACGTAGTGATAGTTGGTTTCTTTATCTTTTTCAATCGCCACAAAATCGGTGGCCACTCGGTTTTGACGGAGAGTAGCCACACACTCGTGGCCGTTGTGGTCGTCACCGACATTGGTCACCAGGGCGCTATCAAGATCAAGCCTTGTAGCACTCACGGCCGCGTTAGCGCTATTGCCAACTGCTCTTACCTCTTCTACAAACTCATATGGTACCTTGTCGCCAAAGCGGAGTAAGAGTTCGGTCTTCCGGCCGCTCGCATCACGAACCGCCTTAGCATCTTTGAGTCGGATAAAAGCGTCGGTCGTGATATCACCGATGGCAATAAAATCGAAATCTTTTTGTGAGAAAAAACTCATGGCTTGCGCCTAATTATACACTTATAAAAATTTTATAAAAATAAAAACATGCTAACATGTGGATACCTGTCCCGTTAGAAATTTTGTGAATTTACGAGATGGGTAAAATTATCTATTAAATTTCTATTGGGATGAAAACACTACGTGAATACATAGCCGAAGCAGAAGAAACAAAGATGGCCATTGGTCATTTTAATATTTCTAATCTGGAAGGTTTTTGGGCGGTCGTCGGTGCTTGTAAAAAATTGAGTCTGCCGGTTATTATCGGCGTTTCCGAAGGAGAGAGAGATTTTGCCGGTGTCAAGCAAGTCAAAGCTCTGGTAGACACGGTCAAAGCCGAGGGCCTGCCGATTTTCTTAAACGCCGACCATACATATTCCCTGGATAGAATCAAAGAAGTGGTAGATACCGGATTTGATGCGATTATCATTGATGAAGCTGACAAAGACCTAACTGAAAATATTAAGGTTACCAAAGAAGCGGTGGCATATGCTAAAAATAAAAATCCAGAAACCCGCCTGAACCCATCCGAACCGGCACGGGCAGATGACACAGTCGGGCAGGTTTTAGTCGAGGGCGAACTTGGATTTATCGGCAAATCTTCAAAAGTTTTGGACACTTTGCCAGAAAGCGCGGAAATAGCCCCAGACACGATGACCGAACCTGAAGAAGCTAGGGAGTTTGTGAGCCAAACCGGTGTTAACCTTTTTGCTCCGGCTGTCGGCAACATCCACGGCATGGTGCGGGGCGGTAAGCCGAAGTTGGACATCGGGCGAATCAAAATTTTGAGGGAAGCGGCCGGAGTACCTTTAGTCTTGCATGGCGGTTCGGGCATTACCGACCCAGAATTTAAGCAGGCAATTGAAGCCGGCATCTCCATAATCCATATCAACACCGAGCTACGCCTGGCATATCGCCAAGGTTTGCAAAAATCGCTCTCGGAAAATCCAGACGAAATCGCCCCCTATAAATATCTCCGCCCCGCCCTCCAAGCAATGCAAGCAGTTATCGAAAAGCGCATGGCGTTGTTTGCAAATCTATAACCTCGCTTCCAAAACCTCACCCCGTTAGCCTTACGGCAAACTGCCCCTCCCCTAGATGCAGGGGAGGGGCTAGGAACAAAAACAAACAAAACTTATAATAAGACTAAAATTAGTTTCTCATTTTTGCCCTCTCCTGCTTCTAGGGGAGTGAGAAGCGAATACTTGAAGCTTCGCAAGACTCATTGAGATTTTTTGAAGAAAAATCCAATGAGTGGACAGCTCCTGTAAGGAGTCGCTGCGCTTGCGCGGCGGGGTGAGGTTGTGTTATCCTACAACCCATGACAATCGACATAAAAGCCGAAAAAAGAGATAAAATAGGGAAACTAAAGACCGTTAGAGACGCCGGTTTTTTGCCTGCTGTATATTACGGGCACAAAAAAGCTTCGACTCCCATTCAAATCAAAAAAACCGATTTTTTGAAGGCTTGGAAGAACGCCGGCGAATCCAGTGTCATTAAGCTCTCGACTCCGGACGGAGATATGGAAGCGCTTATCCATGACGTTGATTTGGACCCGGTTACCGGCATCCCTCGCCACGCCGATTTTTATATTTTTGAAAAAGGCCACAAAGTAGAAGTTGCGGTACCCATTGAATTCGTGGGTATTTCCACAGCCGTCAAAGATTTGGGCGGAGTATTTATGAAAGTTTTGCATGAATTGAAAGTAAAGGCCGAACCGGCAAATTTGCCGCATCAGATTGAAGTCGATATTGCTTCCATTACCGCACTTGAAGGCCAGATTTTAGCCAGCGAAATAAAGCTACCAAAAGGCGTAGAACTCATGGAACACCCTGATGACGTGGTCGCCACCGTCGCCACTCCAAAGGCCGAAAAGGTTGAAGAAGAAGCGCCTGTCGACCTTTCGCAGATAGAAGTTGAGAAGAAAGGCAAGCAAGAAGCCGACTCCGCCGAAGGCTCCGTCGAGCCAAAGGAAGAAGCTCTGAAGAAATAAATTTGGTATAATTTGTTCTGTATGATTTCTAAAAAACATTTAGTATTTTTTGTTTTGGTTTTTTCCCTAACTACTGGCTACTGGCTACTGGCTACTCCTGTAAACGCCGAAATGACCGAAGCGGAGAAACAGGCTCAGGAAGCAAAATGGCGGAGCGAACTTGAAGCCACCGAAAAGGAGATCGCGCAGTGGGAGTCTATTTTGTCGCAAACCAAAACCGGCACCGCTTCGCTTGAAAGAGACGCAACTATTTTGCAAGCCAAAATTAATGAAGCCAAAGCTTTTATTAGAAAGCGCCAGATCCAAATAGAACAACTGACCCGCGACATCGGCGTCAAAACCAAAACTATCAAAGAGCTTGAATCAAAAATGGATCGGGGCAAAGAATCTCTGGCCAATATTTTGCGTTCAACCAACGAAATCGACTCCTATTCTCTGGCCGAAGTGATGCTCTCCAACAAAAACTTGTCCCAGTTTTTTGAGGACATTGATTCTTACAATTCCATCAAAGTTTCTTTGGAACAGCAGTTCAACGAAATAAGAGGCCTGCAGGCAAAAACGGATGAGGAGAGAAAAGTTTTGGATGAAAAAAGAACCGCCGAAGCAGATACCAAAGCCAGGGTAGAAGCCGATAAAAAGAGGGTAGAGCTGGATGAAAAAGAAAAACAGAGACTTATAACTATCAACAAAACCCAGGAAAAAACCTATCAGCAGGTAATAGCGGAAAAACAAAAAAAGGCCGCCCAGATCCGGGCCGCCCTTTTCGCTTTGCGCGATACTGAAGGCATTCCTTTTGGCGACGCGCTCCGATACGCAACTATGGCCTCTCAAAAAACAGGGGTCAGACCAGCGCTTATTCTGGCTATTCTCACCCAGGAATCCGACTTGGGTAAGAACCAGGGGTCATGTCTGGTTAACAATCTAGACACCGGCAACGGAGCAGGCAAAAACACCGGCACTCTCTTTGAACAGGTTATGAAAGCGCCCCGCGATACCGCGCCTTTTAAAAATATCACCGATCGTCTGGGTAAAGATTGGAAAATGACTCCGGTTTCTTGTCCGCCGGGTACTGTTTGGACCGCAAGCCGTGGCTACGGCGGAGGGATGGGGCCGTCCCAATTTATCCCTTCCACTTGGGAATTATTTAAAGACCGTCTTGGTAGCAGCCTAGGGCTAAAAGGGAATGATGTAAATCCATGGAATCCGGAGCATGCAATTTTAGCCACTGCCATGTACATGGCTGACTTAGGCGCAGCAAATGGGGGCTACACAGCCGAGCGTAATGCCGCCTGCAAATATTACTCTGGCGCTGCCTGCAAAGTTGGTCGCAAACCTGCCAATGTATTCTACGGCGACCAAGTCATCGCCAAAGCACAAAATATCCAGCTCACGATGATTGATCCGTTAGAGGGATTTTAATCATGAAGAAATGATGAATTTTTTGTTCTAAAATATGGCTTAAAGTAAAGCTACTTTTGGATATCCACAGGTTAAGTTGATTTACCTCTTGACAAATTTTGTGGGTTTGCTATACTTATTATCAGAATCGGGACCCTACGCAGACCCCCGAATCCGAACAGATTCTGATAATGAAATATTGTTGTCA
>CAYQIR010000026.1:0-11445 GCA_964417625.1 uncultured Candidatus Saccharibacteria bacterium | reverse complement strand
AAAAGGCGGTTTTTGATAAGTGAGAACAAGAACCTAGCTACTAGCTACTGACTGCTAGATGCTATTTTACGGCATCCTTCAAAGCTTTAGCGGCTCTGAATTTAGGAACTCTCATGGCCGGGACACTGACCGAAGCGCCGGTGCGAGGGTTGCGGGCCGTCCTAGCCGCCCTTTGTTTGGTGGAAAAGATGCCCAAACCGGCGATTGAAACTTCGCCTCCTTTTTTGAGAGTGTTTACAATCTCATTTATAATAGTTTCTACGACTTCTTCGGCCTGAACTTTTGTGCCTCCAAGCTTTTCATGAACGGAATTTGCTAAATCTGCTTTATTCATTTTTTAAAAATTAAAAATCTCTTATAATTTCTCGACCTCCACCATTATTCCTCCGTTAATAAGTATATATTTAATAGGTTTTTTGGCAATACCTTGACTAAAAAGCTGTGGATAGGTGTTGTAGGCCAATCTTTAGACTTTATCAGCCAGTCTTTTGAAAGTTTCAGGGTGAGAAGCGGCGATTTCTGAAAGTATCTTGCGGTTTAAGGCAATGTTGCTCTTTTTGAGAGAGCCGATGAATTTGCTGTATGATAGGCCGTTCTCGTGGAGGTAAGAATTAAGTCTTACATTCCAGAGTCTTCTAAAATCGCCCTTTTTATCCCGGCGGTGGGCAAAAGCGTAGGTACCGGCATGAGCAATGGCTTCATAAGCCTGCTTTTCCTTGGTGGATCGGCTAAAACGATAGCCTTTGACTTGGCTTAATATATTTCTGCGTGTTTTCAAAGCGTTTACTCCCTTTTTTACTCGTGACATGGTTTTGTATTATCTTTCCTTCCTCGCCCCTCTCTTAATGTAAGAGAGGGGTTGGGGTGAGTTATTCTATTAAAGATTGTTCAGGTAGCGGCCACGGTTTTTGTTGGTCATATCCATCAAAACAGAACGGCGCTTTTTCAAGGTCGTATTGGTCCTATTTTTGGCATTGAAGTGGTTTTGGCCGATTTTCCTCGTTACCAACTTGCCATTTTTGGTCACTTTGATGCGCTTACTGAATGATTTGTTTGTTTTCATCTCCTCTTTATTATTCGTGTCATTCGTGCTAATTTGTATATTGGTGTTACTATTTTGCACGTTCTATGACGGCTGTCAAGCCCTTGGGGCTTTTCTTTGGTTCTTCGGCTATTTTGAAGTTTTCCGGAATCAGCTTGAAAACTCTTTCCATCCTCTCCTTCAAAAAGGCTTCGTTCATGTATTTGGCCCGTCCAGGAAGGAATAGGTCTATCTTGACCCGATGGCCTTCTTTGAGCCATGCCGAAGCTTTTTGAGCTTTAAGGTTGAGGTCGTGATCGCCGGTGCCGACTTTAATCTGCAGGCTTTTAACTTCTACTATATGGGTCTTGCTCTTAATTGACTTTTGTTTTTTGTTCTCGGCATACAGGAACTTGCCGTAATCAACAATCTTGGCAATCGGCGGCACGGCATTTGGCGATATTTCCACAAGGTCGAGCCCCATATCTATGGCTTTATTTATAGCCTCCCTGGTAGCTACTACACCAAAGTTTTCTCCCTCCGGACCTATCAGGCGCACAAGCTCAGCCCTAATGAAATTATTGATCCTGTATTGAATAGCCAAAAATTATAAATTATTTCTAATAAAAACATTGTAGCACAAAAATATTACTGATGCGACCGAATACGGCGGAGCTCCCCTCTCCTGCATCTAGGAGAGGGGTTTGGGGGTGAGGTTTTAAAAAGGATTTTTAGCGCCACGGATTTCAAAATGGAGGTGGGGGCCGGTGGATTTGCCGGTACTGCCGACTGCGCCGATAGGGTCGCCCTGATTGACAGTGTCGCCAACTGAAACACTGTTTCGGCTATTGTGAGCATACAAAGTTTGAGTACCATTCCTGTGCCTCACAACGATATAGTTGCCGTAACCGCCGTTCCAGCCTCCGGTCCGGCTGATGATAACTTCGCCGTCAGCGGCCGCCAATATTGAGGTGCCAAGAGGGGCGCCCAAGTCAATACCGTTATAACCATGTATTCCTTGGGTTTTTTTGCCGCCAACAATCGGCCTCAGGTAATAGCCGACATACTCTTTCAAACCGGAGGAACCGGAAAGTCTCGGGACGGAAGGGGAGGCTAGAACTTCGCCGTCCGGCACTATTATTTCCGAACCAACCGACAGGGCTTCGCCAGAGCTTAGGTTGTTGTAGGCAATGATTTCATCCGCGTCGCCTTTATATTTCTTAGCCAACGAGGCGACGGTGTCGCCCTTGGCTACGATATGTTTAACCCCGGAAATAGGAAGGATGACAAGAGTATCACCAACCTTAAGGGTGTTCGACGACAAATCATTGCCCCATTTAATAGTGTTGACCGTGACGTTAAACATCTCGGCAATCTGAGATAGAGTATCGCCTTCGCGTACCACATAGATACTAATCTGGTCGCTCCCGGGCTTATGGGCCAAAGTAGGGGCGGTCGCTCCAAAAGGTCCGGTATCCGGCACCAAAGCATTGCCTTCCACTGTCGGAGTCTGACCCTGATTGGAAAAAGGAGTAGCGACAGCGACTAAGATGGCCATGTTCTGAATATTCTTATTGCCAACCGACTTAGCCTCGGCCGAACTGCCAAAAATGTTGCTGAGAAAATCTCCTACCGGACCAGCATAAACCGAAATTGGCAATAGCAAAACCAGCAACACCAAAGCAAGCCTCTTAGGGTTATGCGACAATCTTAAAAGTATATGTAGCCCGATTCTGCCTAAGAAATAACGCTTTTTTGAATCAGGGTCTGTAGGAATTTCTAAAATAGCCTTTGGGTTAATGATAATTCAGGATTTTCCGCAAAAAATGGCTTAATAAAGCCAATGTATGGAATTTCTGGATATCAAACTAACGTCCTTCATTATACCGTCATGAGCTCTTTTTTCCACTCTTTTTGTGCATAAAAAAATTTCATCTTCCGCAAAACTTATGGTCTTGTTTTGGAGCATGATTTCTGTTTTCTGATAATATAGGTGAGTGGAAAATTATTTTAACGAACTCAATGAGGCACAAAGGCGGGCGGTGGAGACGACCGAAGGGGCGCTTTTGGTATTGGCGGGAGCCGGAGCGGGGAAGACCAAGACTATCACTTACCGGATTTTAAACCTGATCCAAAAAGGAGTAGCGCCGGAAAATATTTTGGCGGTTACTTTCACCAACAAAGCCGCCAAGGAGATGGGGGAAAGAATAGAAAAGCTTTTAGCTCTGAGTTTAGAGCTTAACAGACCGGTTTCTATCGAAAAAAAACCGTTTGTCGCCACTTTCCACGGACTCGGCGCTTATATAATCAAAGAAAACTTTAGGGAGGCCGGTATCAAAAAGCATTTCAGCATCTACAACCGCACCGATTCCAAGCGAGCCATCAAAGAAGCGCTTGAGAAAAACAATTACAGCCCTAAGGAGTTTGACCCGGACAAAATCCTCGGCATTATCTCCCGCGAAAAAGGCAACTTTGTTTCTGCCGACGAATACTTGGCAAGCGAAAAAGGCGGTTACTTCGGTGATATTGTCTCACTGGTCTGGCAGGATTATGAAAAAATATTAAAAAAAGAAAACGCTCTGGATTTTGACGACCTTCTTTTGCTTGCCGGTAAGCTCTTGCAAAAGGAGCCGATTAGAAAGTTTTACGCCGACAAATGGAAATACATCCATATTGATGAATACCAAGATACCAACAAGGTGCAGTACCGGATGGCCGAAGCCCTGGCCCGCGACCACCAAAATATCTGCGCGGTCGGAGACATAGATCAAAATATTTATTCATGGCGCGGCGCCAACATTCGGAATATTTTGCATTTTGAAAAAGATTACAAAAACGCCAAGCTTGTCGTCTTGGAAGAAAATTACCGCTCTACCCAAACTATTCTGGCAGTCGCCAATAAAATAATTGAAAAAAATAAATTCCGGAGAGAAAAGATATTGGTGACTAGAAACGCGCTGGGAGAGAAAGTCAGCATCTTTGAAGCCTTGACCGAAAACCACGAAGCCCAGTTTGTAGTAGAAAAAATCAAGGAATTGCAAAAAACCGGAGCGAGCCTTTCCGATATCGCGGTATTGTACAGGGCCAATTTCCAATCGCGCGTTTTGGAAGAAGAATTTTTAGGGAAAGATGTGCCTTACCAAGTCCTGGGTACCAGATTTTTTGAAAGGAAAGAAATCAAAGACATCTTGGCATTTTTGCGCTTCAGCTTGAACCCGGAGAGCATCTCCGAGTTGCAGCGTATTATAAATGTCCCACCCCGGGGCATCGGCAAAACCACCCTCCGCAGGATAGTGGAAGGGAAGGAAGAGGGCCTGCCTCCGGCAATGAAAATCAAAATGGAAAAATTTCGACTATTATTACGCAAAATTAAAAATTTTGCTTTGCAAAATCCGCCATCCAAAACTGTTTTGTTCATCGCCGAAGAGGTCGGGCTCAACAAGAATCTGGAAAAATCAGAAGAAGGAGTGGAACGGATGGAAAACATTAAAGAACTGGCAGTCCTCGCTTCTCGTTATGACAAAATGGCAAAAGACAATGATTGGGAAGCAGGAGTGGAAAAACTGCTTGAAGACACTTCTTTGGCTTCCGACCAAGACAGCGACAAAGAAGATAAAGAGGGGGTAAGGCTAATGACCGTGCATGCGAGCAAAGGGCTTGAATTTTCTTACATTTTTGTCACCGGCCTGGAGGAAGGGCTTTTCCCGCACAGTCGGGACGAAAGTTTAAGCGAAGAGGACGCCGAAGAAGAGCGCCGGCTTTTTTATGTGGCCATCACCCGCGCCAAGAAAAAGCTTTTTCTTTCTTACGCCCAAACCCGCACCATTTTCGGCAGCCGGGGAGTGAATGTGCCTTCCGAATTTATTTTGGAGATTCCGGCGGAGTATCTGGAAAACGAGTTTTTGGACTACACCCCCAAACACAAGCCCCTTTTGCACATTGAGTTTTGACAATAAAAAATAGCGTCATGCTATAATTCAGTCGTTATCAATAACGGCATTTTATGAAATATAATTATATTATTCCCTCCTTTTTGTTTTTGTTGGCGCTCGCTGTGGTCCCGACAGCGACAGAGGCCGCCTGTGATTTCAGAGGTAGCACCGACGAGTATTTACAGGACAGCGTCGCCGGGACAAATACCCTTGGTGTGGACCCCGCATATTACAATACGCGTTATTACGCCACACCGACCGCCGCTGCCAGTTTAGCCGGTTGTTTGGGCGGTACCGTCGTTCCAATTTCAAGCGGTTTTGCGGCCGGCTCGCCTTTCCAACAACCCAACATGCTTGGGGTTCAACTGTCGAATGGCCAAGTTATTAATGCCGGAGATGCTATATCGGTTTATGTCGGTTGGAACGCCGACAGTGGCGGAGCTATATACAGCGCCTGGGAAAAATATGTAAATATGCCGAGCGGGGGATATGTAAGCACGGGCGTATCCGGCGTTACCTCCGGTACCAGCGGCACTACCGGCATTACCGGCAATACATCTTACTCCGGCTCCTACGCCAACAACCTGATCAAAATTTTGACCGATATGATTCAGACATATAAGGCTATAATTGCCGCCAGCCCAACTACAAATACAAGTAGCTATACAACCGCCTCCGGACCTGTATTCGGCACAACCGGCGCAACAACCGGAACTGTGGTAACCACCCAATCCGTAAGCGGACCGGTTTCCGCCAGGTTTATAAAGATCCAGAGTAGCAGCCGGTCTTGGGTCGCCTGGAGAGAGATTGAAGTATATGACAAATCAGGCAACAAATTGACTCCCGCTGCCGTGACAGCGAGTTGCACTTGGTGCAAGTATACCGGCGACCCAAGTTTGGTTAGTCCTGAAAAATCAATAGACGGCAATACGAGCACTGTCTGGAATGCGGGGGAAACCAACCCGACTTGCGACTGGGGCTCGCTTGCCAGACTCGGCTGCGGCACAGGCGGACAATCGGCTTGGATCCAAATTGACTTGGGGCGGGTAGCGGATATTAGCAAAATACGATTGCTTACCGAAAACAACCCCAATCCGGCGGAAGCCACACATTCAGTGCTGGCCGGTACGGCAAACACTAATTTAACTAAAATCGCAGAATTTAACGGAAATATAAACACCAATACATGGCTTGAAGTTATAGTTACAAATTCAGGCGCTGCTACCACGGGTACAGCCGGTATAGTTGGCGCAAAGTCAAGCAATTTCAGCTATACTTTCACCAAAGTTGGCAGTTCTTGGATGGTTACTCTGGATAATATGGCTTTGGGCACTCCGGCTGACCGTTATTACATTCCGGCCAACTACTCCATTACCGCCGCCACCGCCGCTGAACTAAATCTGACCGCTCAGGGCCGTTTCAATTCCGGATATTACTTCCCGGGCACTCCGGCCGGCAACACCTTCTATTCCGAAATGTTCAGCGCCTTCATTCGGGCCTACTACGACTGGAATAATAAAACTAAATAATTTACAGTTAAAGGCCCTATGAAAGCCAAAAAATCACTGGGCTCGCCCCGCGCCTGCCCGAACGACTCGGTCTGGCGGGGAGCTAAAGCAAAGTGGGGGCAGAATTTTTTGAGAGACGAAAAAATTCTTAAAAAGATCGTTGATTTTGCGCGTATTGAAGACACTGACACAGTGGTGGAAATAGGGCCGGGTGAGGGAACGCTCACGAAATTTCTCCTTGAAAAAGCCGCCTGTGTAATAGCGATTGAAAAAGATAGGCTACTTGCGGAAAAACTGAAGGCAAAGTTTAAAAACGAGATTGAAGAAGGAAAATTGAAAATTATTGAGGGTGATGTGTTAATGTTGCCGCTTGAAAAAGTGTCAAAGGGCGTCTTTGAAATGACCCGGTCCCAGAAGACGCCCTTTGACACTTTTGAAAATTATATTCTTGTCGGCAACATTCCGTATTATATAACGGGTGCTTTGTTCAAAAAATTTCTGGAATCCAAAAATCAGCCGAGTTCAATCACTTTTGTTGTTCAAAAAGAAGTAGCTGAAAGGATTATGGCGCGGGACGGGAAGGAAAGCATCTTGAGCATTTCGGTCAAAGCGTATGGCACACCAGAATATGGAGGCGTTATAAGGGCCGGCAGTTTCAGCCCCGCGCCAAAAGTGGATTCGGCGATAATCCATATTGGGAATATAAGCAAAAAAAGATTTGAAGAAATAACCCCCCCACTCCTTACAGGAGCTGTCCACTCATTGGATTTTTCTACAAAAAATCTCAATGAGCCTTGCGAACCCTCCAAGTATTCGGGTTCTCACCCCCTTACATTAAGGGGGGAAGAAAACAAGAGAAAAACTGAAAAAAGATTTTTTGAAATAGTTAAGCTTGGGTTTGCTCATAAAAGAAAGCTGCTCATAAAAAACCTTATGTCAAGCCACAAAGATGTGTCAAGGCCAGGCCTTGACACTGAAAAAGCGTCAAAGGGCGCCTTCAAACTGCCCCGGTCCCAGAAGACGCCCTTTGACGCTTTTAAAAAATGCGGGATTCCGGAGAAGGCGCGGGCGGAAGATTTGAAAGTGGAGGATTGGATTTGCTTGACGAGAGAATTGATGTAAAATAGACGCATGGATAAAAAAACTCCAAAAAAATCGAGCGAGCAGGAAATAAGAGACCAGCATACGGTCGTTTTAGAAGATGTCCGATCTCAAGTTAAGGGGGTAGCGGAGGGAGTAAAAATGCTGGGTGAAAAAATGGATAGAAGATTCCGTGATGTAGATGATAAATTTGAAAAGGTAAATACAAATTTACAGTTAATGCGAACGGAGATTTCTCTAATCAGGCACAATCAAATCACCCGTGACGAATTCAAGGCGCTTGAAGACCGAGTTTTCACCATAGAAAAAAAGATTTCCGGATGAGATTTTGATATGATAGTTATATGAGAAGTAATCATCGTTTTTTATCAATGATTCTTGCTTTGATTTTGGTATTGTCTATAAATTTATTTTTTTACCGACAGAGTTCTGCTTTTGTCCCATTTGGAGGGCAAATTTTGACGCCAATCACTTTATGCGCCAACGGTTTTTTATTACCTATCGGACCCCCTATGGGTGGGCTGCTTTTATTGCCTTTTGGAGCAAAATTATACGCTTTCTACATGATCGCTCCCGATACTTGGACACTTGGAACATACGTCCCGCCCGGGGCCTGTGTTGCCCCAAACGGTTGTTATTTATGCCCGCCGATTCCGGCCCAGGGCACTATTCTTATGATGGGAACCTCTTTGTAATTCACTCCTCCGCAAAAAGTTCTATATTTTAAAATCCTAAACTTTGTTATAATAAAAAAGTGATAAAGCTTCCAAGCAAAAAGGTCTTGAGTGTATTTATACTGACAGTCGCATTAATAGCAACAATTATTATTGCTACGGGTAAAGGCAAAAGTGATGAAGCTATAAACTTTGCAAGCAACTTAGTAGCTGGTGACAAAGTTTCGGTACCGGAAAATTCGGGCTGGCAAAGTGAGTTGGATGCTGTAGCTGAAAATACTGGCGTAACACAGACCGAAAGCGGAGAAACTGGCTCAAAAACAACTACTGATACCATATCGCAAACTCTTATGTCAAACTATTTGGCTTTGAAACAGAGCGGGACATTGGATCAAGAATCCGCCCAAAAACTCATAGATCAAACGTTGGATTATATAGATAAAACAGGCGGCCAAGTCGCTTTGGTATCGGAATTGGTTGTGATATCCGATAATGGCAAAGAAACAATGACAAATTACGGAGAAAATCTGGGAAATATTCTAAAAAACAATAAACCCAAAGAAACAAAGAACGAAATAGAAATAGCGGCAAACGCAATAACTTCCAAAGATCAAAGCAAAATGGAGGAGTTGGATAGCATTATCGCGGTTTATCAAAAAATAGCAAATGAACTTGCGGGAATGCCAGTACCCCGGACTTTTACCAAAGCTCATCTGGATATGGTTAATGGAATGAACGGCATAGTTTTGGCATTAAAGGAAATGAAGGGTATTTTAAATGACCCATTTAAGGGATTGAGGGCCATGCAGCTGTATCAGGAAAGCGGAAACATGTTTGCGCAGTCAAGAGAAGCGACAATACTTTTTATAAAGCAAAATAATATTATTTATAAACAAGGTAGCGGTGGCTACTACTTATTATACGGGCTATAATTAGGAATGAGTTATGAAGCATGAATTATGAGTTATGGAATAAAAGATGAAATTTGAAAAAAATATTACTCTGGCCCTAATAGTAACATTCCTTTTTTCTCCAATTTTTGCAACTAAAGTCGAAGCTCAGTTATTTGTGCCCGTTTGGGATCCCGGCACTTTTAGTGTGAATGCCGACACCGCGGTAAACACAACAAGCCTGTCACTTAAGGAGCTTGGGTTTGATGGCGTCGCTTTTATGATTATAAATTATATTATCGAAAGGATGGCGGCGAGCACGGTTAATTGGATAAACAGCGGTTTTAAAGGCCAGCCGGCGTTTGTGACCAACCCGGAAGCTTTTTTTACGGATATCGGAGATAAAGTTGCTGGCCAATATATATTCAGCAATCCAAATCTAAGATTCCTTTGCGGGCCGATAAGCGCCAAAATAAAGTTGGCCCTCACTCAAAGCTACATCCAAGAAAAACAATACCAGTGCACCCTGACCCAGGTGGGTAGAAATTTTGATGATTTTATGGGTAATTTTGAAAATGGGGGCTGGGATAACTTTTTTGAACTCACCCAAAAACAGCAAAATAACCCTATTGGCGCCTACTTGCAGGCCGAGAGTGAATTGCTGGAAAAGATTGCCAACAAAAAAGATTTGAAAGAAAAGGATCTTCTACAAGGCAAGGGATTTTTGTCTTATCAAAAATGCAAAAGATATGCTGGGAATGTTACACCAGGCACTGGCAGTAGCGCGACTACCGGAACAAAACCAATGGTATGTGTAAAGCGCGCTCCACTTGATAGTAGTCCTGATTCCGGCAAGTGTTTGGAAGAAAAAGAGGTGACCATAGACAGCTACGGCAATCAAATAAACACGGACGACATCGGGCCGGGAGCGGAAGGGGCTTGTTTGGAACATGAGACGGAAACTCCTGGAAGCGTCATTTCAGAACAATTGAACAAAACATTGGGAATTGGCGGTGAAAAATTAGCGGCGGCGGACGAAATAAATGAGATAGTAAGTGCTCTCTTAAACCAGCTAGTAACTAGAGCAATTGGAACAGTTGCCGGCGGATTGCGTTCTCTCAGCAAACCCGATTCGACTGGTAAAATATTTACAGACCAACTTATTAACGAAGAAAATGACGCAAAAATAGATAAAGGCGCCCTAATAGATAAATACTATAAAGACTCAAGGAAAAACGTTGAAGAAGTGACTGGTTTGCCAACATACGATCCTTATGTCTGCAGAGATAATCCAAATCTGCCCGAGTGCCAGCCCCCCTCAGGATCACCTCAAATTGTAGCCCCAGCATGTGATCCGACGAGTCCATTGTACAATCCGTCAGACCCATCTTGTGACACAACCCAATAAAATGTTTTAACTGAACACAAAATCCAACAAATGACAAAAAAATTTTTAACATTAGGGATACTGATTGTGATTCTGGCAGGAGTTTTGGTTCCCACTCACACAGCTTATGCTTGGCCATTTGATGGCATGGTTAAGGATCTTTTCGGGGGCATTGCCCAGCTTTTGATGTCTTTGGCCTCCCTGGCTCTGATATTTTCGGGTGCCATATTTGACTGGATGATACAGTTCACCGTAGTTGATTTGGCCAAAAATATCGGCGGTTCTGAGGGGGTAGGCAAAAGCATCACCACAGCCTGGGCCACATTGCGAGACGTAGCCAACATGGCTTTTATATTTGTTCTTCTTTATGCCGCTTTTAATGCCATGTTTAGAGCCGAATTTGGAGGACTGGATAAAACAATCAGGAACATTATTATTGTAGCTTTGCTTATAAATTTCAGCCTCTTTTTCTCCAAAGTAGTGATTGACGCGTCAAACATAGTCGCTGTCGGTTTTTACAATTCAATCTCAACCAACAGCTATCCATTGGGGGGAAACACAAATGTTGCTTTTGGCGGCGGTTTAAAAGGAATTGCCGGAGGATATGCAAAAATGCTGGGTATACAAACACTTTATAGCGCGAATATTTTAGATAAGAATTTGGAACCCGGCCAACTCTTGGTTGTCGGCATTATGAGTGCAACATTTATGCTTATTGTAGCCGTTATACTTTTAATAGTTGGCATAATGTTTGCTGCTCGTTTCATTATTCTGATTTTTTTAATGATTCTTTCCCCATTAGCCCTTATCGCTTATATTATCCCGGGGCTAAAAAGCAGATTTGAAGAATGGAAAAAGGCGCTTATTGACCAATCGTTTTTTTCTTCTTTTTATTTTGCTTTAACTTGGGTTGTTTTTAAACTCGGCACCTT
>CAYQIR010000025.1:0-11606 GCA_964417625.1 uncultured Candidatus Saccharibacteria bacterium | reverse complement strand
TTAAGGTAAGAGGGGGCAGGGGGTGTTATAAAAACATAGACAAACAAAAACTCCCTGCCTTAGGCGAGGAGATTTTGTTAAGTGAGAAACCCGTCCGAACGGATTCCCGCCAGAACTAGTCGGGCTGGCATCCGGGCGGGAAAGCTATTAAGCTCTTTTCTTCTTAGATGCTTTCTTTTTCTTTGCTGCCATTGTAGTGAGACTCAAATAAATTTTTTAAAATTTATTTGAGTAGATTATTTTTAAGTGCGCACTTGTGGGAAAATTTTTTGTAAAAAACTTTCGCAAGTAATCGACCTGTGTTAATTATCGCGCTAAAAAAATTTTTAGTAAATGATTTTTTTGATAAAAGTGTGGATAACTGAAAATTATTTTTTAAAAATAATTTTCAGAATTTTAAATTTTAAATTTTAAATTTTAAAAAATAAAATCAGAATTTTTGATAAGCGAGATTTATCTGCGGCTTTCGAAAATTCTGATTTTATTTTTTAACACTCCGGTTTGTGCCGCCGCGTGGATGGCGGAAGCGATCTCCAAAACAAATGTCTATGTGAGTGCGAACCGCCACCCGCGCCACAGCACATATTTATAATAACTCAGCTTTAAGAAAATTAACAGAAACAACCCCACCCTACCCTCCCCTTGACCAGGGGAGGGAAAAGGGAGTAAGACATACGAAAAGCCGCCATTGCTGGCGGCTTTTCGCAGACATTCATTTGTATGAAAAATTGCTTTTCCACACTCACCTTGGCAGTATAGCACAACCGGGGCTTTTATGCAAGCGAGCTTGTGGAAAAGCCAAAGGCGACCTTCAAAATGCCTCGGTCCCAGAAGGTCGCCTTTGGCTTTTTAGGGATTTCTGCCGGCCCTTATTTCGCTTATATAATACTCCCCTTTTTCCTTGAAACTTGGGTCCATTGCAATAATTGCTTGTAAGGTTTGGATGGCTTCCTCCTTTCTGCCGGCCTGCAAATAAGCGGCTGTCAGGGTAATGCGGTGCTGAATATTACCCGGATCAAGCTCCACCCTTCTTTGAGCCACTTGAATGATTTCTGAAGTCTTGTTCATAGACAAAAGGATAGTAATGTAGCGGTCGTCAAACACAACTTTAGACTCCGGAATTTCGCTCAAAATCCGCGCCGATAAACCCTGATCTCCGGAGGAGAGAGCGATTAGCCCGTATATCATCCGAGCTTCTTCAAAGCTTGGCTCAACTTCATAAGCATGCCGAGCGACCTCAAGCGCTTCTTGCCTTTTGTTATCCAAGAGCAGGTTGCTCGCCAGTTCAAAGGCAATGCCCTGTTTATCAGGTGAAAATTTCAGCGCTTCGGTTAGTTGCTCTCCGGCTCTGCCGTACCAGCCGAACCGCGAAAGAAAAATTCCGTAAAAAAGGCGATAGCGGGAGTCGGTCGGCACCCTCTCTATATGTTTTTTAAAAGCGCTATCAACGGCATCAAATAGCTGTTGTTTCAATTCCGCGGGAGCGGTTTGATTTGCCGCCACACTGATAGCCGCCTGGGAAACATGCTCCAAACTTTCCGCAAAGCCCATGCCATAGCCGGACAAAGGTTTTTTATAACCTTCTATGGTTCCGACTTTGCCTTCATTCCCAAGCTTCAAAATCGCCAGCAGATCTTTATTCTGCTGCCACGGCTGGTAAATCACAAAATAGACAACAGCTACCGTAAGGATCAGTACTATGGCTTCAATAACCGGCCTTGTATTACCCGAATCTATTACATTTTTAACCCGGAGCGACAGCTTGCGCCACCAGGAAAAATCCGTTTCCAAAGCGCTCGCATGTATGTAGGCGATCACAGTAAAGAATAGAATGTAGCTTGATAGCTGATCGAAGACAAACAGATTGTTGAATGCATAAGCGGACAATAGACCAAGCATTATCGCCTTCTCGTCTTTGGAAAGGTTCTCATCCTTTGACCTGAAAATATAGACCAGTAGGAAAAACCAGATTGAAAGATAAGCAAGCAATCCCAAAGCACCGCCGGCTACAAGCCAATCCAGATAGGTGTTGTGGGCCCGGTCAAACCACGGCTCCTGATTATACATCCGCGGGTCAAAATATTTATTGAATACAAAATTAAATCCTTCCTGTCCCCAGCCCAAGATAGGCCGTTCCACAAATCCCTTCACCGCCATCGGCCAGACGTAATATCGGCCTTGGGTTTTCACTTCCGAGACAGATAGCGAAGCAAAGCGCCTCAACACCGGACTTTCGGTGACAAAAGTAGTATTCCTAACTGATAGAAATAGGCCGACGAAAACTACAAGCCCAATAATCCCAACTACTGCCGCTTTCCCGATTTTGCTTGTCCCTCGAAGCTTTAGCGTAGTGGGATCCTCTTTCTCAGATTTGAATACCAAAAAGAGAAATGAGACCAGTGATCCGCCTAGCAACCCCAAGATAGCGCCTCTGGTAGCGGTAAAGTATAGAACAATGATATCCGTCAGCGCGACTAAACAGAGCAGTATTTTGGTCCAATTGGCTTTTTGTCTGAAAAACAACAGAGCGGCAAAAAAGATATGGAAGACCATATAAATACCGAGATATGACGCGTTACCTAGGGTCCCGTCTACGCGCACCCCGCCCTGGTTGATGGTAATCTTGCCTGCAATTTGCAAAAAGGAGTAAACAGCCATGATAACAGACGCTCCCAAGCTGGTCGCCAAAAGACGGTTCCACAATCTTTCGGTATTCAACACCGTACTTAAGACCAAAAAATAAGCGCCAAGATGCAAAAGTGCAATATAACCTTCCATTCTTTCATAATTGCTCCAAAAAGCTTTGAACGGATTTACCGCAAAAATATCAGCGAGTCCGATAGCTACCAAAAAAACCGCGACAGAGCCAAGAATCCAAGTAAACTTGGGCCGGTATGACTCGTCCCTGATCGCCAGTATTAAATAACAGGCAAATATAATTTCAACTATGATCCTGAAAGCAAAAGCTTTGCCAGTGATAAACGGGAAGAAAAGAGATGAACTTACGATCAAAGGCACAAAAGGAATAACAAAAAGCCCCGCTAATATCACATATCTAAGTTGGTTGTTGGTCATACGTGAGATTATAGCAAACAATTTAAAGATTGAAAATCGGTCTATTTAATGATTAAATATCATAATAAAATGAATAGATTTAAAGAAAAAGTGATTGCTTCTCTCCGCTGGAGCGAAAAGTACACCGGCACGGATATGGTTTATTTGTTTAAGGGGGCTTCTTGGCTTACCTTGGGCCAGATACTGTCTTCGGCCAGCGCTCTTTTGGTCTCCATAGCTTTTGCCAATCTTTTGCCGCCAGACATTTATGGTACTTACAAATATGTTATCTCTATTTTCGGAATACTCGCCATCACGACGCTTCAAGGCATCAACACTGCCGTCACCCAGGCGATAGTTAGAGGATTTGAGGGCGATGTCCGCCCAGGCCTCAAGACGAGGGTAGTTTGGGGCCTCTTGGGCACCGTCGCAAGCCTTATCACCGCGGGATATTATTATTTTCAAGCTAACACCACTCTGGCGCTATCTTTTCTTATAGTCGCGTTATTTGTTCCGTTTGTCGATTCCTTCTCTATTTACAGCTCCGTACTTCACGGTAAGAAAAATTTTAAAACTTTTTCCATCTATAATTCCATATCCAGAGTAGCTTCTGCGGCCGCAATGATTTTGGCTTTGTTTTTTACAGACAATCCCCTCATCTTGTTATTAATATTTTTTGGAGCAAACGGATTATTGAACGGGCTCTTCCTTTTAATCACGCTCGCCCAAAACAAGCTCAACGAATTGCGGGATACGGAAACCCTAAAATACGGCAGGCATTTGAGCCTAGTCACTGTCATAAACTTTTTAGCTGGTCAGCTCGATAAGATTTTGGTATTCCATTACCTTGGCGCGGTGGAGTTGGCTGTTTACGCTTTCGCAGTGGCTCCGATTGACCAGATAAAGGGTTTGTTCAAAAATGTAAACTTGCTGGCCTTTCCAAAATTCGCGGAAGCCGATTTGAACAGCCGGAAATTCCTTTTTCAAAAAATGAAAAAGCTTGCTCTATTCATAATCGCAATATCCCTGATTTATGCGGCTCTGGCGCCATTCCTTTACAAGCTAGTATTCCCGCAATACCTCGGTTCAATCCATTACAGCCAGATATTGGCACTGTCTTTATTTGCCGCCATTCTTTTGGAGTTCCCAAGAAATTTCATGGAAGCTCAGGGTGCCAAAAAAGAGTTCTACAAATATAATATTATTATTAATTTGTTTAGTTTGATCGCTTTATTTCCTCTGATTTATTTCTGGGGAATATGGGGGGCGGTAATAGCTCGTACGTTAACCAGATTTGTTGGTTTGGTATTATCTACGATATTTGTTAAGAAGATTCAGTAAGATTGGTGGTAATACTTCACTTACTGGTAATCGAACTATTTGATCACTTTATCTCCCAAGTTTTCAAATATATTTTGATCGTATTCAAAGTCCCATTTTTCGGGATTTTTACTTCCTACGGCTAACACATAAACACTGTGCCTACCAGAGTTATCGCCAACACAATAAACCATTTCCATATCATTATCTTCAAACATTCTTTTTAGAGCATACGGAGTAAAGCGCCAATAATCTTTATAAGAAGAATCCTCAAAATGCATTTGCTGTAAAAATGGCACTACTATAATAACCGTGTCTTTGGTCATATCGCATAAATTTTTGAAAGCCTTTGTGACATAGAAAATATGTTCCAGAACAGTGTGGTTTAAAACAACGTCGAATTTATTTTTTATATCATTTGGCAAATCCTTTTCCAAATCCAATTTTATTTCCCCGCCCTGATAACCCATTTCTCCGTCATAATTTGAGACAGAGTAGGATTTGGCATTTATAAAATAGTCTCTGTAGAAACTTCCACTCTTGTCGCTATCCCTCCAACCGCTGACATTTATCACGTCTCCCTTAAACAAATAGGCTATTTTCTTCAGTTCCTGATTTGACCATACTCTGGCCGCCCTAAACTTCCTTTCGGGAAATAATTTTTCCTTAAGTTTTAAAATAAATTGCTTCATTTTCAATGTATTATACGCAAATTACATTTTAAAGAATCTCGTCTTTAATGCGCATCAAAATATCCTCGGCTTTTTTCTGCCAGGTATATCGAGCGACATTTTTAAAAGCCTCCCGAGAAATCTTCTCGCTCAAGTCTTGGTCGGAAAGAAGCCTTTTAATACTTTCGGCAAAAGAGGTTGGATTATCGGCTTCGGCAAAAAGACAATTGCTTTCGTTCAGCACTTCTCTTACAGATGGCAAACTCGAAGCCACAATTGGACGCTTTGACGCCATATATTCAAACAATTTTATAGGCGAAGTATATTTCTCCGATATCTTCTCTCTGGCGGAATTCGGCAAGACCAATACATCCGCAGATTTGAGATAAACCGGTATTATCGAGCGTTCTACAGAGGGGCGAACTATAATGTTTGAACATTCCTTGTATCTATCAATAAATTGACCGAGTTCTGGCACTACTCCACCCACAAAGACAAACAGGGCTTCCGGCAGCATTTTGGCCGCCTCGGCCAAAGTATCCGCCCCTTTCCATTTGTATAGATGTCCGGTATATAAAACAACTTTTCTGTTCAAAGACAGACCGACTTTTCTTCTAGCCTCATCTTTTTCGATACCAATACCAAATTCCTGCAAATCCACACCGCTCGGAGAAATAAAAATCCTCGTTTCGGGCGCGCCGAGCGATATCAGCTCTTCTTTTATATATCTATTGAGCACGAAAAATACTTGAGCTTTTTTAAGAGCCCATTTAAACAAAAATTTTGATTTTGGCACATCATGGATTTCCAGAGCGATAAAATTTTTCTTAGGGAAAAATAGAGTGGTCATAAAATCCCGAGTATAAATGATGTTCCCTTTCCTCAGTCTGACCGTAAATCTTGAAATTACCAAAAAAGACAATATATCTATCCAGTAAAATATTCTGCCAAATCTTAAGGTTTTGCTTAAAAGATCAAGGCTCGGGATTTTTTTTATTTCAAAATTTTTTTCTATGCCGTAAAAACCGAAGGAGTCCTTTTCGGTCTCAACAGATTTTCTGTTTGGCACAAAAAGCTCCGTCTCCGCCCCGGCTTTGGCA
This sequence comes from uncultured Candidatus Saccharibacteria bacterium, assembly GCA_964417625.1. Taxonomy (GTDB): domain Bacteria; phylum Patescibacteriota; class Minisyncoccia; order Phycocordibacterales; family WO2-35-19; genus CAYQIR01. The sequence goes on along the minus strand of CAYQIR010000025.1, from coordinate 5,461 downwards.
AACTCATGGCACATTTTCATGATGGCGTAGCCTTGGGCCCGCGGAGTCGGAATACGGACATTGGTGATATATTTTATATTCATAAAGCGGATGCAGCACGCCAATTTTGGTAGAAGTGGAGCAACTTATACCCGTAGCGCGACCAAAGTAAAAATGCCGCTCCGCAGGCGCAAATCAAAATAAACGGCTCTACCGGTATGCGGTAGCGGGCGTGAGCAATCGGTCCCGTGATCAAAGCGAAATAAAAAATAATGGACAAAAACATTCTTGATATGCGGGTATTTTGCGAAAACCAGAAGCTCAAAATCATAAACAGAGTTACAAAGGCCCACCAAAAGTTCTCAACCAAAGTCCAGCCGTGATTTTTGATAACCGTTATGAGAAGCGGCAGAGAGAAAGGGTGAAGCGCCTGAAGCAAAGACGGCTCCGGGGCCGGATTGAAATTTGGCAGGAGGTCGTTGACAAACCTGGAATATTCGATAGAGCCGGCGGATGTAAAGAATGGTATGAAAGCGCTGAAGTGGAAAATGGCGTATTTAACGGGGTGCGCCAGTATAAACTTTATAGCGAAACTTTTCATCTGCGCCGAATATTTGGTATCGCGAGGCACGACTTCCTCGGGTATGCCGGCCATTTTGAGAAACTCTTTCCTGGCGGTCACCGTATCCAGACCAGTCAAAGACTGGTAGAACTGGGCGCCGTTTTGCCTGAAAAGCACATAAGCGCTGGTTGAGGCAAAGGTCCAGGTATCGACTTGAATTTCGTTCCTTATAACCCATGGAGCCAAAGTCGCGACAAAAGTCAGAACAAGAAGCCCCGCGGCTATAAAATGTCTGCGGGAAATTTCAGATTTTTTCAGATAAAAAATGAAGTAAGCCGGCACAAAGAGAAACAGGATGTAGAGCGAAGCCGGACGAATGTAAGCCGAAATTGCCAGCAAAAATCCCGCGAGCAAAAATTTGGCATAGAAATTTTTAAACTCGGAGAAAAAGAAAATGTAAAAAGCCGCGACCAGAACAAAGACGAAGGTATTTTCGGTGAACAGGGCCGAGGTTGAAAGCAGGGTGTCCGGTAAAACAATGTAGAGCAGCGCCGGCACAATAGCCCACTTCCGGTCCATCATTTTTTCGGCCATTTTGAAAATCAGCACGCTTATCAAAAAAAGAAGGATGATTTGAACGATAATAACCGGATAAAAGCTGCCGAACAGCGCATAAAAGATAGCCACAAAAAACGGGTAGCCGGGCGTACGCCAAGTGTCAGGCAAAAATGGCGGCTCGGTATCCCGGGAAAATATTTTATGCTCTGCCAGATTTTTCGAGATGATGACGTTATCAATAGTCACACCGCCCGCCCCGAGAGAAGAAGCCGGATAAAGCCGGGCATTAGGTGCAGAGGAATTTTTGGCAACGTTAAACATATAGAGTACGCTGCCACCGGCAAAAATCAAAGTCGCGGCAAGGAGAAGGGTGTAAATTTTTCGCCTACTATTTATTATATTTGCCATATATATTCTACTTTATTACTTATCAATCTTAGCATCTTTATAATATTTGTTTTGATATAGTCTTTCAAATCTATACCTGAATAGGGCTACTATCCAAGTTAAGGGATCGCGTATTATGGATACTTTTTTACCCTCGCTAAATGAGCGGGATTTGTAGTTAATGGGAATTTCCAAAGGAACGTAACCTTTGCGCAATAGTTTGATTACAAGCTCAAAATCAAAATCAAAACGATTAGCTCCGAAGGTTAACCCATAAAGGCAATCGCGCCTAAAAACTTTATACATGGTAAATGGATCTTTTAATTTTTGCCAGCAGAAAAGATTGAGCAGTGTCACGAAGAATTTCTGCCCTACATTCATGATAAACGAAGTAACAGGGGCAGTCTCGAAGTGTCGCATTTTGAAACCTTTTTGATGCCTTGAGCCAAGGACAAACGCCCTCCGATAATTTAGGAGTGGAATCAGGAGTTGGTCATAATCGTTTATGTCATATTCCAAATCTCCGTCTTGGATTAAAATAAAGTCGCCCGTAGCCCGAGATAGGCCGTTGCGAACCGCAGCACCTTTGCCTTTTGGTTTTTCCTCAAGCACGACCGTGACGCCGGGTTTATTGTTGTATCCCAAGACCTTTTCCCTGGTACCATCGGTTGAATTGCTTTCTATTATGATAATTTCCTTCTCTACCCCGGTAAGTTCTTTTCCCAGAAGCGTAGCGATCAATTGAGGAAAAGTATTGACCTCATTGAATACCGGCACAATTATAGAAAGTTTGGGCGTAGCCGAAAGCGGCTTAGAGCGCGCCAAAACGGATTTATAATCCGGAGAGATGCAGACCTGATTGAAAGCCGTTTTGTTGAGTGCGTTTTGTATGGTTTGATAATCGAAATAGTTGGCTTGCTTTGTTTTAAGTCCGGACCAGATATTTTTTAAAGAAGATGTGGCAATGAAAATCACGCCGCCCGGGACCAAAAGTTCATGGACCCGCTTCAAGGTACCTATAGGATTTATGTCATACTCAAGAACGTTTATTAAAGCGCAAATATTAAATTTTTGCCGAGGCAGGTCTTTTCCCAAATTATCCATGCCTACTGCATCAAATCCCGCTTCTTTGGCTAGAAAGGGTAAACCTTTATTATCTCCTATACAGAGCAGACTACCCTCTTTCTTTCCGTAATATTGAGTTATCTGGTCAAGGTATTTCCTAAGTTTTTCCTCATTGATTGCTGATTTACTTTTTTGGTCTGAAACCACCCCTCTCACAGAACCGGAATTTAAAAACAAAAAATCACAATCTTCACACTGGAAAACCTGGCCCCCATCATTTTCAAAGTTATAATGGATCATGCCACTCTCACATACAGGACAGGAGTGATGGAGGAAGTTGAGATTCGTGGGAGAGTTGTTTTGCATACTGCAAACTGTTATTATACTGCTTAATTAATACATCATGACCGATTTTAAATACGAAATCAAGGATCTGGAAGCTATGTCTGTGGCGGAGAATTATCACACCTGGGTCCTTAGCGAGTTCCAAGATTTCCTTGGTGAGAAAGTAGCCGAAGTGGGAGCTGGCAACGGCAATTTCTCCGCTTTTCTGCTAAAAAGCGCTAATATCAAAAAGCTTACCTCCGTCGAGCCGGATCAAGCTGTCTGCGCTCACTACCAAAAGAACATCTCCGACACCAGAGCGGAAATAGTGAACGGCTTTTTTAATGAGGTAAGTGGCAAATACCCCAACCACTTCGACACGGCAGTCTATGTCAATGTCTTGGAACATGTGGAAAACGATAAAGACGAGCTCGACTGTGTTTACAAAAGCCTCAAAACCGGCGGACGGATCTGTATCTTTGTCCCCGCTCTCCCTTTCCTATACAGCGAGCATGACCGAGAGATCGGCCACTTCAGGCGCTATACCAAGAGCCAACTCAAAAAAGTTTTGGAAGAGTCCGGTTTTACAGTAGAGAAAATAAAATATATGGATATGGTAGGCATCATCACTTGGTTTCTGGTATTCAAGATATTTAAAATGGATCCGGGAAGCGGGAATGTTTCTTCTTACGACAAGTTCATCACTCCTGCTTTGCGTTTCTTAGAAAAAATCGTTCCTCCTCCAATCGGCAAAAGCCTGGTCGCTATAGGCAGAAAAGCCGTGTGAATATTTAGGATTTTTTGTAGGACTGCTTTATAATTTCCGATACATACTTTGCCTGCTTCAGGGCCGTATCGCTCAAATCTTTCCCCCTAATTTTTTTAAAACAAACGCCCGTCTCCTTTTGCCAGGATAAATCTTTCTCGGCAAAAACATATTCAAATATTTTGGGAGGGCCCATTTTTTTACTCATTTTATAAAGCGTCAATCTCTCCGGGCCATAACTCCGGCCCAGGCCGTCTATTTGAATTTTGGCCGTCTTAAGCATTATTTCAAAAGAAAATAAGTTTTTCCATTCCACGCAGGTCGCGGATAAGCTTGCGGCAGCATTCTTACCCCTGAGCAACAAAAAGGCAGCGTCCTCAAGTTTTGTTTTCCAAAAAAGATTTCCGTTGAAACCGGCATGGTAGACCATTTCCCCATAAAAATAATTGACTAAATCAATCAAATGGGACCCCTGGTCCAATAACTCGCCTCCGCCAGAAACATCTTTATCAAATCTCCATTCTTTCTCGTACCCTACTCGTCCCCCATGGCCGTATTTAGCCCTGATAAATAAAATGTCTCCATATTTTTTTGAATCAATAATATTTTTTGCTTTAAGCATGGCTGGGTGGTACCTATGATTATAGCCAAACATCACTACCGCTTTCCTTTGTTGATAGGCATTATAAATTTTTTCCAAATCCGCGACATTTCGCGCGCCGGGTTTTTCTATCAAGACATTTTTGCCTTGCCTGATAGCTGCCTCAGCAATAACTGCCAAATATTTATTGGAGGTCGATATTATCAAAGCGTTCAATTGCAGCTCACTCACTACTTTTTTCCAGTCAGTTTCAACCCGGCAATTAAATTCAGTAGCAAACGCTTTAGCTCTTTCCTCGTCCGTATCACAAACCAGAGACAGATCTACGCCTTTTGGCAAAGATAAGGCTCGTTTTCTCCCTATTAAACCCGCTCCAATAATTGCAATCTTCATAATTATGATATTCCCATCCCTATGTACTTAAAACCATTTTTCCTATATAAATCAGCGTCAAGAAAGTTTTTTGTATCAATGACTACAGCTCTTTTCATTAGCAACCCAGCATTTTTTGGGTCAACGTCCTTAAACTCAGCCCAATCAGTCATCAACACAAACATGTCGAGATTTCTGAAAAAATCTTCGGATGTTTGGCATACATCAATAAAAGACGCGCTACTAATTTGTTTTTTGATTGTTGGATCAAAAGCCTTAATCTTACACCCTTTCCCTTTGAGCAAGGCGGCTAACTCAAGCGACATTGACCTGCGTAGCGTGTCAGTTTTTGGTTTATAAGTCAATCCTAAAACTCCTATGGTTTTGCCTTTTAGCCCAGAACTATAAAATAACATCTTTTCTATCAGTTTTGGTAACCTATCTTTATTCACCGCATAAACAGCATCCATTAGTTTCGCCTTGAGATTGGATTTTTTGGCAAGTTTTAACAGAGACTGCACATCCCTGCCTAGAGTGCCTCCGCCAAACCCCAGCCCCGGATTCAGAGGGGCATAGGGACTAACGCGTTTATCTGATTTTAAGGCTTTCACAACATCAATCATGTTTGCCCCCGCCTTTTCCGCCATATCCGATAATTCGCCACTAAAAGATATACAGAGAGCCAAATAGCTATTTAGGGCATGTTTGACCATTTCCGCGCTTTCCAAACCCATGGTTATGGCGGCACAATTAAACGAGAAATCTTTATTGAATTGATTTAACGCCTCTTCATTGTCGGACCCCAAGATAATACGGTCGGGTTGCAGAAAAGATGAAAAAGCCTGTC
>CAYQIR010000024.1:575-11682 GCA_964417625.1 uncultured Candidatus Saccharibacteria bacterium | reverse complement strand
TTGACAACAATATTTCATTATCAGAATCTGTTCGGATTCGGGGGTCTGCGTAGGCCTGCGGAACTCCAAGTATTATACATAATGATACAAATATGTCAAATTTTTTGTTTACAACTTTTTGTTACGGAACTGATATTGATTGACCAAAAATTCGCGGTCGCGAAAAAGTGGACAATGCTTACAATAAAAGCAATAAAAGCTTTGTTTTTGATTTTTAGGCGTTATTTTTGCAAGTTATGCACCTTTTTTGCTTGTTTTGGTATGAGAATGATTATAATTGATAATTATTAATAATAATTTAAAAATATGAAAAAAATTGTTTTAGGAATGGCCAGTTTGGCTTTGGTATTTGGATTTGCAAGTATCGCTAATGCATCGACAACTTTGTTTGGAGATGCATCAATCGTTGACGGAGGTAACCCCGGTAGTATGGTTCAAGTCACTTCTGGCAGTACAGCCCCGGGTTACGGAGGCGTATCTTTCTCATTACTGGCAGGAACAGTAGTAAGTGACCTAGCAACTTTAGGCATTGATTACAAGGTTTTGGCCGGAGACTGCGGAGGCGGGTCACCGCGTTTTTCTGTCAGAACATCAGTGGGTAACATATTCATCTATCTTGGACCAACGCCGAATTTTAACTCCTGTCCATCGGGATGGCAGTCAACCGGCAACCTCTTGTCCGACGTTGACCTTCGCGTTGATGCAACCCAAGTGGGCGGGACATTTTATGACACTTGGGCGCATGCTAAGATTTTGGTTGGAAGCGAAGAAGTGATTCGTTTGTCCTTGGTGGTAGACGCTAGTTGGGCTATGCTCGGAGGAATTCAGAGTTTCGGCTTCGATAATGCAGATATAAACGGCACACTGTATGACTTCACTCCTCATCCAGAGAATAAAGACCAGTGCAAAAACAACGGCTGGCGAGATTTGTTCCACCTGGATAATTCACTGTTCAAAAACCAGGGGGATTGCGTGAGCTTCGTTGCTTCAAACGATAAAGCAAAAGGCAATCCTTAGAGAAAATCGGATAAAATTTATCAAAATTTAATCCACAAAACCCCTCTTGACGGAGGGTTTTGTTTATTGGTAATTTATTGGGTAGCTGTAATATTAATAAATAAACTCTTATGAAAAAAATAAACAAAACTCTGGCTTTGGTGGTGGCTTTATCACTAACGGCATTGGTAGGCGTGCAGGCAAGCGCTCAAAACGAGAATAATAGGCCCGCTACTATTCCGGCCAGTGCCACAGAAATCGCCCCCGGAGTGTTTGACTTAGGCAAGGCTGTTGACCCGAAAACTGGCAAAACGGTTGACGGGCTGGCTATCGTGCATTACAAAAATCCTAAAGCTAAGGGTGGCAATAATGCAAAGCCTCCAAGAGGCGCCTCAGCTTGCTACGGATTTATTTCCAAAGGGGCAAAATGGAAGAGCGCGCCGGAGCCGTGGGTATTTAACGCCGCTAATCTGGATAATCTGAACTCAACCGATTTATTCAATATTCTGGACAACGGCATAACCAAATGGGAGACAGCCGCCCAAAATACATCGGTATTGGGCGCCGGCGCTCTGACCACCGCCACTTTGGCGGCCGGAGACGATATTAACGGCAACAACGAAGTTGAATTTGCAGACCTCGGTTCAACCGGCACCATCGCCGTTACAACCGTTTGGGGGTATTTCAGCGGCCCTACTTTTGCCCGCGAGATAGTGGAATGGGATATGGAATTTAACACTGGCTTTGGGTGGGCGACCGACGGCAATTTGAGCAAGATGGATTTTGACAATATCGCCACTCACGAACTCGGACACGCTTTTGGGTTAGCCGATCTTTACACTTCATCTTGTGAGCAAGAGACGATGTATGGGTACGCAGACTTTGGAGAAATAATAAAAAGAGACCTGGGGAGCGGAGATATCGCCGGCATAAATGTGTTGTATTGACTTGTTTAAATAAGGGTGTAACATTGAAAACAGATATTAAAAGTTCTTATTTGAGCTTTGTTTTGCGGTATTTTTAAGTTTATTAATTATTAATAGGTATTTATCATGAAAAACACACGCTTCGGGGGAGCGAAAGTTTCTAAGTTTATTTCGATATTTCTGGTTCTTTCTCTTTTTACGCAATTTGTCGTTTTCTTGCCGATACCGGTAAAAGCCGTTGCGGTTTTGCCTTTCACAGATGGGTTTGAATCTAGTCCGAACCATTTCCTTAATTGGACGGCAGTTGGCGATGGCTGGCATGATGAAAGCGACAATAATTCCGGTTCAAAAAGTGCAGAGGTTAAAAATACAGACAGCGGTGAATTGAGGAAAGATATTTCAACATTGGGGTATGAAAACGTGGCTCTGTCTTATTGGTATAAAATACCGGGCGGATTAACCTCACAAGACCATCTGAAAGTCCAGTGGTCGGTGGATGGAATAATATGGAACACGGTCATTGATTATGTAAGTTCAGCAATGATGTCTAACTGGGATCAAGCGGCCTTTAATCTTCCCGCCGGCGCCAAAAATAATAGCGGGTTCAGATTCAGATTTTTGGCAGAAGATTTTGAAAAAAGTGACAAATTTAGAGTTGATGATGTTACCTTAACCGGCGATATTATCCCTCCTCCAAACAATCCGCCAGTGCTTGATGCGATAAGTAACCAAACAATGGATGAGATGGCTGCCGGGACATTCACGGCTTCTGCAACTGACGCCGACGGAGACACATTGACATACTCGCTTTCAGGCGCTCCAGCCGGCGCCAGTATTGACCCAAACACAGGCGTTTTCAGCTGGACTCCGACGGAAGCAGAGGGTCCGGGTGTTTATACTTTTAATGTTATTGTGTCAGACGGAAATGGCGGCACGGATTCAAAGCCGGTAACCATTACAGTGAACGAAGTAAACGCGGCTCCTGTTGCCGATAATGCCATAGTTGCCACCCACCAAAATGTCCCGAAGATTATCAGTCTTGTCGCCGTTGATTCGGACAGTCCGGCAAACGCGCTCGTTTTTTCAATCGTTTCCAATCCACTGAACGGAATTTTGGGAGCAATTTCCGGCAACCAGATAACATATACGCCGAATGCCGATTATCTGGGACCCGATTCGTTTTCCTTCCGAGCTACCGATGATGGAATCCCGAATATGACCGGTGATGCCGTTGTAAATATCTCAGTTGATAATTCCGCCCCGATAATTGACTCAGTAAGCGACCAGATTATTGACGAGCTTATCGCTCTTAACCTGACGGTGACCGGAAGCGACCCTGACGGCGACCCTCTGACATTTTCTCTCGGAGGCACGCCTCCTTCCGGGGCTTCCATAACAAGTGCTGGCGAGTTTGGCTGGATTCCGACAGAGGCAGATGGTCCCGGAGTTTATCCGATCATTGCGATAGTTTCTGACGGCACCGCTTCCGATTCAACTAGTTTCAATGTAACCGTGCTGGAAGCCAACGTGCCGCCTGTTGCCACTGATCAATCAATCAATACAACCAAAAATAATGCGGTTTCAGACACCCTTGCGGCTACCGATACGGACATGCCAGCAAATGCTCTCACTTACTCCGTTACTATCGATCCGCAGAATGGCATCCTTTCCACTTTTGATTCTGCTACCGGCGCGTTTACTTACACACCAAACACGGACTTTTTTGGATCCGATTCTTTCGCTTTTAAGGCCAATGACGGTGCGGTAGACAGCAACACTGCTGTTGTCAGCGTTACTGTAAGCGATGTCCCGGCGTGTGCGGATGGTATTGATAACGATCAAGACGGGAAAATAGATTCTAACGATCCCGGTTGCAGCGATGCGAATGATAATGACGAAACTGATTCCCCGATTGCCCCCGTTACTCCTCCGGCGGATGATGGCGAGAGTGGGGAAGGTAGCGGAGGCGGAGGCATAGGCGGCAGGAGGCATGATATAAGCGGCATTTCCGGCAGTAGCGGGGGCGAGGCACAGACAGGGGAAGTATTGGGCGCTTCCACCGGACCGGTTTGCGAAGAATATTTGACAGAATACATAAAAGCCGGAGCTCAAAATAATCCGGAAGAAGTCAAAAAGCTTCAGATATTCCTCAACCAGTTTTTTGAAGTGAAGAATCCGGTTACCGGATACTACGGGCCGATAACGATAGATATGGTCAATAAATTCCAAAAGCATCAGGAAGTGGCGGTTTTGACTCCGTGGACGATCGCCGGACTGCCGACCAACGGTCCTACCGGCTACGTTTACAAGACCACCAAACGCTGGATAAACATACTTAAATGTCCGGAAATGATTGCTAACTCCCCAATTCCGCCACTGCCGTAACACTTTGGTGTTATACTAAAGATGATGGGTAAGAAGCATAAAGAGATTATGAAGCTAAAAATCGCTATCGCTTGTCTCACGGCGCTCATTGTACTCTTAGGGGTAGTGCCTTCTTTTAGGACGGGCGTGTTTGATTCGCTCTCGGCTATTTACGCTTCGGTGCTCGTCGGCCTGACCAATCAAAACCGAGTGGCAAATAATGTTTCGGCACTAAAGGTCAATCCGCTCTTGGAGAAAGCGGCCCAGATGAAAGCCGACGATATGGCGAGCAAAAGTTATTTCGCCCACAATACTCCTGATGGCAAAACTCCTTGGTATTGGTTTGCGGAAGCCGGATACAAATATATTTATGCCGGAGAAAACCTGGCGGTCAATTTTGAAAATAGCGAAGACATTGAAAATGCCTGGCTCAATTCGCGCGGCCATTTCCTGAATATCATGAACCCAAAATTTGAGGAGATCGGTATTGCTACCTCGACCGGCATTTACAAAGGCCGCCAAGCGGTGTTTGTCGTCCAGATGTTTGGGGCTCCAACAAAATAACCAATCAAAATTTATCTAAAAAATATAGACCACTCCGTACTAAGAGTGGTCTCAGGAACAGCTCTAGGAACCGACAAGGGTGTGCAGAAGTTCCTGGCGAGCCAAATCATTATCAATCGCCGAAAGAGTTTGCCTCAGGCTTATCCAACTCCGAAGTTCGGCCCTAACAGCACTCCGCTGGCTGCTGTAGAAACTGATTGTTTCCGCAACCACAGGATTGAGTCCCGGGTGAAATGAATGCCATTCACTCGGAAATCGACTGCACCGCGCCACCAGAAGATCACACTTCTTGGCAATGATTGCCACCAGTAAATCCCACTGCGTGGAATCTATCACTCCCTGGCTTTTCAGCCGCTCAGCGAGCTCCAATACCGCATAGCGATAGCCAAGATCCGACGAATCGACATCCTCCAAGTTAAACGTGCGGAAAAACTCCGTTCGTTTTTCCAAACTAATGCGTTTGTATCCATCTTGCCACCACTTTCCTAGGCGAGGAATGTGAAGCGGGAGAGAGTCCTCAGATGATTTAAGCATAAAGTTACTTGCCTCCGTTGGCAGTTTAGCATATCACAAGCTTTATACAAGATAGCGGGTCGGCGCTGTTTTTTTATCTATTGTTTAGCCAATTCCAAATAAATATCCTCAACCGCTTTGACCGCATCGCCGGCGGCAATGTTGTTCTGATGATAAAGAGTGTCGGTGCAATCGCCGGCCGCCCAAATGCCGGCCAGGCTTGACCGTTGAGTCTTGTGATCAATTTTGATGCGTTTGAAGCTATCCGTTTCTACCAGGCCTTCAACAAAACCCGTAGCAGGCAAGTGGCCTATCTCTACAAATATTCCCTCTGCCTTGATTTCAACATTATCGACAAAAGGCGCCGTTCTTTGATAGATGATTGATTTTACAAATGTGCCTGCCCAGTGGCCATCAGGCTTTACGGGGTCGCCCTTTATTTCCAACGGAACGGCGTTGGCAAGAGCGGTCATTTTTGGATTAGCGGTTACTTTTTCAATAGTCACCGGGTCGGCCCTGAATTCGCCCCGGGAGAGCAAGGTCACGCTCTTGCAGTAGGCAAGTAGCTGGGCGGCCGATTCAAACCCGGCATTGCCGCCGCCTATCACCACCACATCTTTATCTTTGAAAAACGGGCCGTCGCAAGAAGCGCAATAAGTAATGCCTTTGCCTTCAAATTTTTCCGCTCCGGTGATATCCAACTTTTTCCTGGAGCTGCCGGCTGCAACCAAAATCGTTTTAGTTTTGTAGATACCTTTGCCGGTCGTTACCAAAAATCCATCTTTTTCTATATGCTCAATTTTGGTCGCCCGCTCGCCTTCTTTTATTTCCACAAATTCGCCTGCATAAAGTTTGACGTGGCTCTTCAGATTTTTGGCCAGGTCCAAACCAGTGATGGCAATAGTGCCAACCCAGTTCTGGATTTCTTCGGACTCTATACTCTGCCCGCCGAAAGATTCCGCTATCAAAGCGGTTTTAATCTGCTTGCGCGCCGCATACACCCCCGCCGCCGCGCCCGCCGGCCCCCCGCCAATAATTATAAGTTCATAGTCCATAGATGTTAGTCTTTAGTTAAAAATTAAAAAAACAGGCTCTGTTATTCTAAGCATTATACACTAATACCTAAAGTCTAAAAACTAATTATTATTTCAGCTTTGACCTTCGCAAAAATGCTGGCACCGAGCCCCATTCGTCGTCATCAATAATAGTTTGTTTCTTTTCTTCTTCGGCTTCAGGAGTTTGGGCTGACGCTTCCTTTTTTTCTTTGCCAAACACGGTATTGAATATCTTGCCCTTGCTACCGTTTTCAGCTCCTTCTTTGCCGCCGAACAAATTGGTCTTCATATAATTTTCCGGGAAGCCGGAAGCGATAACGGTGATTTTGATTTCGCCTTTTTTGAGCTTGTCATCACGCACGGTGCCGAATATGATTTTGGCATTGGGGTCAACAGACTCGGTAATAAGTTTGGCGGCATCGTCTATTTCAAACATAGTGAGGTCGTCGCCGCCGGCAATTGAGAAGAGCACGCCTCGGGCGCCGTTGATTGAAACTTCCAGAAGAGGGGAGTTGATAGCGAGTTTGGCCGCTTCTTCGGCTCTCTTTTCGCCGGAAGCCCGGCCGATGCCCATCAAAGCCCCGCCGGCGCCTTCCATGATGGCCCTGATATCGGCAAAGTCAATATTGATGGTGCCCGGAGTAGTGATCAGGTCCGAGATACCTTCTACCGCTTGCTTCAAGATATCGTCGCACATCGCAAAAGCGTTTTTAGCCGAAGTATCTTTGTTGATGGTCGCGAGCAGCCGATCATTCGGTATCACTATCAAAGCATCCACTGATTGGCGAAGCTCTTCCAAACCGACTTCGGCGATATGCATTCTTTGGTTGCCTTCAAAAGAAAAAGGTTTGGTCACTACGCCGACAGTGAGAGCGCCGAGTTCTTTGGCGGTACGCGCGATGACCGGAGCCGCTCCGGTACCGGTGCCGCCGCCGAAGCCGCAGGAAATAAAAACCATATCGGCTCCTTTCAAAGCTTCCTGTATTTCTTCTTTGGTTTCTTCCACGGCCCGCTTGCCAAGCTCCGGGTCCATGCCAGTGCCGAGCCCGCGGGTCAAGTTTTTCCCTATATGTATTTTCTTTTTAGCCTCGGAATTATGGAGGTCTTGGGCGTCAGTGTTGACCGCCACAAAATCTACTCCCCTCACTTTGGAGTTAATCATGTGATTGACCGCATTTTTGCCGGAACCGCCCACTCCGAGCACTTTTATCCTGGCAAACGACTCTACTTCTGGTTTTATTTGAGGCATGTTGTTTATTGAAAGATTGAAAGATTTAAAGATTAAATATACTGGGAATACTACCAAAGAGCGGCCTAAAATACAAAGGTTGCATTTAATACAAAATGTGTCCTAAAATCAGGGCAAAAATTGCTTCAACATTTGCCAAAAATGGTTAAATAAATTTCGGCTCTGCTTTTTGAGCCCCAAGCCTCCTTCTTCGTCATCCGGCAGGTTGCCGATGATGCAGAGCCCGTAGGCGACCGACCAGGAAGAATCTTTTATCTGGAATTTGCCGGCTTCCGAGTTCCCGCCACTGCCGATATTGAGTGAAGCGATGCGGGAAGGCAGTTTCAAGTAACTGCGCGCCAAATCTTCAATCAAGCCGATTGAAGAGGAGCCTCCGGTGATAATAATGCCGGCCGGCAAGAGGCCGGACTTGCCGATTTTTTTCAAATGTACTTCAATCAATTCAAAAATATCGCCGAGCCGGGCGGAAATAATTTCTTCCAACTTTTTCCTAGAGTAACTGGTGTGAGTGATGCCGCCGAGTTTGATGGATTCGGCTTCCTCCAGAGAAATTTTGAGCCCCAAAGCAATGTCATTGGTGATGTCGCTGCCGCCGATAGGGAAAACTTCCAAAGAAATCGGGATGTTGTTTTCAAAAACGACAATTGAAACAGTCTCGGCACCGATGTTGGCCAAAACGCAGCCGGCAATTTTTTGGCTTTTGGAAAGGGTGACAAAAGAAGCGGCAATAGGGGAGGCGACAATATCAATAACTTTGATGCCTGCTTCTTCTACTGCTTCTACCAAATCATCCAAGTGGGTTTCAATAGAACTTACGAAGAGAGCCTTGGTCTCAAGCTTTACTCCTTTCATCCCGATCACTCGGCCCAAAACCGGCTTGCCGTCTATCTTCCAAGAAACAGGGATGGAATAAATGACCTTTCGATTCTGCATGAAAGCGGCCGGGATAGATTGCTCAGCCGAAGCAATCGCTTGATCCACATCTGTCTCCGTTATTTCTTGGTCAGCCCGAGCGACTATGGTAGAACCTTGGGAATTAAGGCCGGAAAGGCCGACTCCGCCGACTGAAATATAAGCTCTCTTGATTTTAATGCCTGAAGTTTTTTCAGCTTGGGCTACTGCCAGCCTCACGCTTTTGACCACATCAGCTGTATTGATGGTATAGCCGTGACGCAAGCCTTTAGATTCGGCTCGGCCGGTGCCTAATACTTTAGGCAAAGGATTTTCTGATGAATGCTCCGCCACCACAACCCGCACTTCATAAGTGCCGACGTCTATACCGGTTGTAATGTGTGAGCTCATATCGTTCCATTTTACTACCATGTGCCATTCCTTTCAAATGAAAAATTGCGTGGATAACTAGGAAAAGCAAGTAGTTTCCGCTTGTCCCGCGAAGTCCCGAAGCATATCGGGACGAAGTGGGATAAAATTTCTTGGCTTTTTTATTAGCAACCTCCGGACAAATAAAAATCTCACCTTCACTCCCCGAAACTTCGAACGAAAGCACATCGGTCGCCTGATTTTTTTGGCGATATTTTCGGTTTAACGATTTTATTTTGTCCCGGCCGACCAAAACAATGGAAAGCTCGTATTTTTTGCCTACAATCCCGTCTTTTATTTTGTCAAAAGGCAGCGATTTAAAACCTTTCGGCATCAAAAGGTTATTTTTTAGATTGGAGATGACTGAAACTTTATCGCCTGAATATAAGATTTTCATCAATCTTTTAATCTTTCAATTTTCAATCTTTAAATTATTCGAGAGTGCCGGGCATTTTACCCATTTTTATCAGCTCCCTGATTTTGGTGCGAGCCGCTATTTTCTTGAGAGTCTTTTTCTTTTTAACGTATTTGGAGGGCGCTCGCTGGCTATATCGCTTTTTCCTAAGGCGCGTCAAAATGCCGGAGCCCTGCACCCGCTTGGTAAACTTGCGGATAAGCCCCAAATTATTATCGTTGCCGCTTTTTGCTACTTCAACATTCGTCGCCATATGTGAGCGTAATCCTAACACAGCCCCCAAAATTATGCAAAAACAATCTCTTTTGCTACACTGAAAACAGGAGATCACAAATATGCCCCAGGACACCGAGCCAGACAAGAAAAAACCAAAAAGCCCAGAGGCAAATCTGGATCAAAAGTCTTCTGAAACAAATAAAAAAGAGGATCAGGAGCGCCACAGACGTCAGCTTGAGGTTGAAATGCCGGTGAGAAGAAGAGGGTACTGGTTGATGACGACAAAAGTTCCGGTGCCTCCAACCTAAATCATTGGCCTGCCGAAGCACATATCGGCAGGCCAATTTGCTATTTTTATCAAAATATGATTGAATATAAATGGAGGCACAATGAAAAACATTGTCATAGAAGTTATCGATCCGCAGTTTCAAAGCCCCTATTATCTCATGCAACTTAACACGTTCATGGGAAGCAAGAACCCGAATCATCTGATTCAGAGCAACATGAAAGATCGGGTTTCGCTTGAGGTGAAAGACGAGGAGGCTGATCGGATGCTTGCGGAAATATCACAGCTTCCGAAAGAGCAATTCAAAGTTTTTCTGGAAGACAAAGTGGAAGAGAATAAAGGACAGGGGCAAACTCGAAGAAGCAAAACAAAAAGTCGGTGATAAGTTCTTCGAGCAATCATACGGGAGGTAACGAATGGCAAAGCAAGGTCCACTCATAGGATTCGGGCTCTTCCTCAAAGCAAGCCGGATCGGTTTCCACGCAGTTGAAAATTACGACGGCTATAGAGACAATAAACCGGCGTATGCTCGGGCATACGAGGTCTCGGCGACAGAAGCGATTCTCGAGGTGTATACATTCGAGCAATTCGCGAAACTCAAGAGGCCGAAGCGTCCGGAGTACATCTTCGCTTGGTGGAAGAGCCGAGAAGCGGCAGAAATGCTTCCGACGATAATTCGAGACAACGAAGAAGAATTCAAAAAGACCGGCAGGCTGATTCTCAATGTATCAATCCCTCCGGCACCCGAGACAAGCTGATGCTTGCCTCGGGCTTTTTTTTTATAAAAATTAAATCAGCTCTCTGACTTTGCGGGCAAGATCGGGGAAAGGAACAAATCATTTACGAAGGATATACTATCCACAATAATGCTTGACATAAAGATTATCTTAAGATAACCTTTGTGTATGTTAATCAAGCCGATAAAAAACAAAATAATAGGGCTTAAGGAATTGAGGACCAACACTCAAAAATATATAAGCTACCTGAAAAAAGGCGGCTCTTTCACGGTAGTCCGCCGATCAAAACCGATTTTCAAGCTGGTTCCGTTTGACGAAGACGATGATAGCCTTTGGGAAACTGTGGTTGATTTCACTAAGATACGAAAAAGAGGTGTTCCTATAGAGGAAGTTCTTGCATCCTTAAAGCGACTCAATGAAAAAGATCGACAAATTTCTAAATAAACTTCCACCCAAAGAAAGGGAG
>CAYQIR010000024.1:0-554 GCA_964417625.1 uncultured Candidatus Saccharibacteria bacterium | reverse complement strand
TTTTGAAAATCTCAATCTCAAAAAATTAAGCGGTTTTGAACATTTATATAGAGTTAAAACTGGCAATATTAGGATTATATTTTTCTGGGAAAACCAGAATGTTGAGATCATCACTCTTGATCGGCGAAACGACAATACTTACAATTTTTAAATACTTTTTCAGACATACATCAAAAAATCACGACCGTGAGAAAGTGATGTATTGTAAAAAAACAAAACCCCGCGGCAGGCGGCCACGGGGCGAGGGTTTGGGGCGGGGCAGGAAGCATTCAGCAACTGATGACTTGGCGAGGTTCGTCGTCCTCTTCGCGGGGCAACAGGATCGGGCCATTGGGGTCCGGCCAGCGAATCTCGAGGGGTGTGTGAAGCGGGTGATTGTTGATGTCTGCACCCTTATAGTACCCGTAGATTCGCTGCCCATCTTCCTGCGTCACGCGCTTGCTGGTCACCACGAGCATGATGTTAGGGTAACGCTCGTAAGCCTGGACCTCCGTCAGACAGGGCGAACTGGTCCCATCAAAGACATCGTCCAAGGCCTTTTGGAGCCGTCCGAT
>CAYQIR010000023.1:217-11684 GCA_964417625.1 uncultured Candidatus Saccharibacteria bacterium | reverse complement strand
GATCGAAGTTTCTTTTATTGCTCCGAATGAGCAGGGGATCATAAGTGCGGAATCAGTCAAAAAAGAATTGAAAGAAAATACGGTTTTGGTTGTCATTCAGCATGCCAACAATGAAATTGGCGTGATTCAACCCATTCGTGAAATTTCAAAAATAATAAAGAATTTTAATAATGACTCCACCCCTAACCCCTCCCCTTGGCAAGGGGAGGGGAATGGGGAGAGGACTCCCTACTTGCTCGTCGATGCTTGCCAGAGCGCGCCATATGAAGATGTTTCTCTGGAGCGATTGGGAGCCGACTTGCTTGTTTTGGACGGCATAAAAATATACGGACCCCGTGGCGCCGGGATTTTGGCTGTCCGGCACTCGGTCAACATCTCCCCTGTAGTTTATGGTGGCGGCCAAGAAAAGGGGCTCCGTTCGGGTACCGAAAGCGTGGCCAATGCTGCGGGTTTGGCTGAAGCGCTTGAAATTGCCGTTAAGCTCAGAAAAAAAGAATCGAAACGCCTTACGGCTTTGCGCGACTATGCTATCCAAAAAATTCTTAACGAGATACCCAACTCTTCACTTAATGGCAGCTTGGAAAATCGCCTGCCGAATAATATTAATATCTGTTTCGCCAAAAACCAAAGTCGGACTTTTGGGACCGGGGCAGTTCAAAGTCCGACTTTGGTTTTTGATTCCGAATTTCTCGTTATTAAATTGGACACTCTCGGCTTTGCCGTTTCGGCCGCTTCGGCTTGTCACACTTTATCTTTGGAAAATTCTTCCTATGTTATTGAATCTGTCTCCGGCAAAAAATGCGCTGCCTCATCCTTGCGCATCACCCTCGGCCGCGCTACCAAAAAATCTGATTTGGACGCTCTCGTCTCGGCCCTAAAAAAAATTTTAAAATAATCCAAACCCTCCCCTAGTTGTGCGGCCGCACAACTAGGGGAGGGAAGACATAAAATTCATTGATATTTGTGACGGCCGTCAAATTTGTCATAAAATAATTTTGGAAAAACAAAAATCCCGCGGACGCCATCATTGGCGTCCGCGGGGCAGTGGCTAGCCGAGTTGTCGCTCTTCGGCCAGCCGGTCGTGATACTTTTTTGTTTCGTCTCGTTCTTTCCTCTCGGTCTTCATCCTGGACCGGTACTCACGATACCGGAAGAGGATTTGCTGGCGCCAGACTTTCTCGCGAGTCCAGCTGGCGAGGTTGCCGCCCAGTCGACCGATATCTCCGCGCCCGGCGTAGAACGCGAAGTTCAGCGCGAGGACGGTGAGCAACAGTGGCACGAATGTGTTACGCAGAACAGTCTGCGTAATCCGGTTGTCCAGAGAGTTGTTGTAACCCTGCTGTTCCTGGTAAACCGTCGTGCCGTCGCTCATGGTATGCTTTACGATTACCGGATCGTCGGGGAGAGTAGCCGAATGGAAGGTGCCCCACACGAAATCGTTCACCTCCATGTTGACACGGGCGGCTAGACCGTAAATTCCACCCGTCTCTTCCAAAGTAGCGTAATCTAGTCCGCTCGTGTTGAACAGCGAGCAGAAGAAGATCGTTAGCCAAGCGGCTACGATCATGACATTGAATTTGCGCATCTAAAGAGCTCCTTAAACTCTACCCATATTATATCAAATACACATGATTTGTCAATGGATAGAAAAATTGTTATTTTAAGCCATTTTAAAGATATCAGTTCGAGTTGGGTGTTCCTCTTCTCCCCTCTCCTTAGCTAAGGAGAGGGTGAGAAGCGTAGCTTTGCAAGACTTTGAGCACTGCAAGATGCGAAAAGTGTACAGCCCCTGTAAGGGGTAGGGGGTGAGGTTGTTGTTTGTTTTTTATTTCTTTTTTTGCTACTATTATCTATAATCTAAAAACTACCATCTAAATTTATGGAAGATCTCACCAAACATCAGTTGATACTCATAGTCTTGCTCATTACTTTCGTGACTTCGATAGCGACGGGCATCATTACTTTTACTCTGCTTTCCGAAGCGCCGGTGGAAGTGACTCAAAATATCAATCGGGTGGTGGAAAAGACCATTGAAAGAGTGGTAACCGAGCCGGGCAAGCCGGAGAAGATCACTACTACCGTGGTGGTGAATGAAGAAGATCGGGTATTGGAGGCGATTTCCAAAAATGAAAAATCCATCGTAAGGCTCAAAGCTACCGGGGCCGACGGCTCCGAAGTGTTTTCCGGTTTGGGCGTAGTAATTTCCGCCGACGGCATGATAGTGGCGGATATTAGAAGCCAAAACGCCGCTTCTAATTTCAAAATTTCATTTTATGACGGCAAAATTTATTCCTCCGGCAAGGTTTATATTGATAACGGGAACAACCTTCTATTTATAGAGACCGCTTTGCCTAAAAATGAGACTCCCGTATATACTTTTTCTCCTGCTAAATTTGGGGACTCTGACGGGCTTAAGATAGGCCAGACTTTGATAGCTGTGAGCGGCCGGGAATCAAATGCGGTCTCAATTGGAAGGATATATCAGCTTGCCTTCGGGGATGACAAAAAATCCGTGACCAATATTATTTCTGACCTCAAAATATCAAGCACCCATGCAGGCAGTCCGGCTATTAATCTTTCCGGAGAGATAATAGGTTTTGAGGCGCCGAACACGGGATTAGATACCGAATACTCTTATATTCCAATAAATATCGTGAAAACAGCTGTGGCCAAAGCGATTGAAGAATTGGCCAAATAGTATCTTTTTGAGCTTTTTATGCTATAATACAGGCAAATAAGCAATTTTTGTTATGACACCATTCAATAATTTCACAACTAAGGCCAAAGAAGTCATCAGAAAAGCTCATGAGCTGGTTATTGAACGCGGCCAAAATCATGTCAGTCCGCTGCATCTTTTAACCGCTTTGATTTTACAGGAGGATAGCATGGTGCTTTCCATATTGGAAAAGATGGATGTGGACACCATATTGCTCACCGATTCTCTATTGGAAACAATTGAGACCGGCACTGTCGGCAACACCGTATCGCCATCATACCAAATATATCTGACTCCGGAGCTGGCCCACATCATAGAATATTCTTCCAAAGTGGCGAGCGGGATGAATGACGAATTCGTCTCAACCGAACATCTTTTTATCGCCTGCCTGGATATTGAAAGCTCGGCCAAAACCACCCTTTCCCGCTTCAAAATAGAAAAAGAAAAAGTGCTTTTCCTGATTCAAGAAATAAAACAAGGCCGGGTGTCGGACAGCAAAGTCACTCCGAAGAACAAGGCGCTTATCAAGTACACCCGTTCTCTCACCAAGTTAGCGCGCGAGAACAAACTGGACCCGGTTATCGGGCGGGATGAGGAAATCACCCGTATTATTCAAATCTTGTCCAGACGCACCAAAAACAACCCGATTCTTATCGGTGAAGCCGGTGTGGGCAAGACTGCTATCGCTGAAGGTTTGGCGGCACGTATTGCTTCGCCCAACGCGCCTGAATCTCTGAAAGACAAGGAAATCGTTTCTTTGGATTTGGGGCTTTTGGTTGCCGGCACCAAATACCGCGGCGAATTTGAAGAACGACTCAAAAATATCATCAAAGAAATCGAAAAATCCGACGGCAAAATAATTCTCTTCATCGACGAAATACATACTATCGTGGGGGCAGGTAGCGCCGAGGGCTCGCTTGATGCTTCCAATATGCTGAAGCCGCCGCTTGCAAGGGGGGAATTGCGCGCTATCGGGGCTACCACTATTAAGGAATATCAGAAGCATATCGAGAAAGACCCGGCCCTCACCCGCCGTTTTCAGCCGGTGTTTGTGAATGAGCCTTCAGTTGACGATGCGGTAACAATTTTGCGCGGTCTCAAAGAAAAATACGAGCTTTATCACGGAGTGCACATTACCGACGATGCCATCAAAGCGGCGGTCAATCTTTCTTCCCGTTATATCGCTGACCGATTTTTGCCTGACAAGGCGGTAGACCTGATTGACGAAGCGGCCTCGCATCTTAAAATCTCATTAGAAAATATGCCGCAAATTTTACAGGAAACTAATTCAAAAATAATAAAGTTGGAAATTGAAAAAGAAGCCCTCAAAAAAGAATCGGAAAACAAAAACGGCAAAGCTAAAACCCGCCTGCAGGCCATAGAAAAAGAAATCGCCGATTTGAAAGAAAAAACTTCCGAAATAGATTTGAAGTGGAAGAATGAAAAAGAGACTGTCGGCGAAATAAAACGAATCAAAAAAGAATTGGAGAGTGCCCGCCTGGAAGCGGAAGCGGCCGAGGCCCGAGTGGATTTGGGCAAAGCGGCTGAAGTCCGCTACGGCCGTATTCCGGCATTGGAAAAGGACTTGGATGCCAATATGAAAAAATTGAAAAAGCTCCAAAGCTCTCGCCGGATTTTAAAGGAGGAAATTACCGAGAATGATATTGCTCATATAGTCGCCAAATGGACTGGCATTCCGGTCTCACGTATGCTTGAAGAAGAAGCTGAAAAGCTCGGCCGAATTGAAGATGAATTGAAGAAGCGCATTGTCGGCCAAGACGAGGCGGTCAAAAAAATCGGCGACACCATCAAGCGTTCGCGCGCCGGCATCAGTGACCCTAATAAACCGATTGGATCGTTTATATTCTTAGGTCCTACTGGTGTCGGCAAAACCGAGCTGACCAAAGCTTTGGCTGAATTTATGTTCAACGACGACAAGGCGCTCATCAGAGTTGATATGTCGGAATTTATGGAGAAGCACTCGGTCTCCAAGCTTATCGGCGCGCCTCCCGGCTATGTCGGCTTTGACGAGGGCGGGGGACTGACCGAGATGGTCCGCCACCGACCTTACTCTATCGTTTTGTTTGACGAAATTGAGAAGGCCCATCCGGAAGTGTTTAACGTGCTTCTGCAAGTTTTGGACAACGGCCGCTTGACCGACGCCAAAGGCCGGACTGTCAACTTCAAGAACAGCATCATTATCATGACCTCGAACATCGGTGCTCAATTCATCGATAAAATGGAAAAATTGGGCTTTGGCGACCGTGACAAAGAGGGTGGAGAATACGCTAATGTTAAAGAGAGAGTGTTGGAAGCAATGAAAGATTACTTCCGTCCGGAATTTTTGAACCGAGTGGATGACATCATCATCTTTGATGTTTTGCCGATGGAAGCTATTCGCGATATTGTCAAAATTCAAATTGATTTGGTTCGAGAACGGCTGGCCATCAAAGAAATTTCACTGGAACTCTCCGATGAAGCTTACGAATATCTGGCCAAAGAAGGTTATAATCCTCAATACGGCGCCCGTCCGCTGAAGCGCATCATCCAAAACAAAATCCTCAATCCGATCGCCTCAATGATTATTGGCAAAGGTATTATGAAAGGCGGAGTGGTTTCCATCTCTCTCAAAAATAACTTATCTAAAGCCGAAGCCAGCGAGCTAGTCTTTGATATCAAAAAAGGCCGTAAAGGCGCTATCATTGAAGCGTCTCTCTTAGATACTCCGGTTGTGGTGGAATAAGTTTGGTGCACTTTTGCTACGGTGTTGGAATTGTCATAAATAAGGAAACCGCGATAAAGCCTCTACGGTTTCCTCGCGGTTATTAGGCGATTGGACGTCTTATGCTCCGCCTAGTCTGTGTAAACTGTGTCAAGTAGTAGCTCTCTTGCTTCAACACTGGCTCACTCACAGCGCTACATCTGGAGCAGATAGTCTCGATGGTCTTAAACACTAGAACAGGGGTGTCCAGGTTCAAAGCAACTCGACTACCGCCATCATTGGCTACGGAGGCTCTCACCCATACTCTGGGTGAGATTTCAACCTCAATCTTTTCACCAGGCTTCAGTTTTTCTTTTATGTGTTGCTCTTTACTGACTCCCTCAAATTTCATTTCCATTACTGGCGTACCTCCTTTTTGATTATATCATTCTAAAAATTAAAGTCAAATGTTAGTCTTTTCAGGTATAAAATCAGCTTGTGAAATAAGGTTATTTTTGGCGAAAAAATAATAAAAAGTTCATTTCGGGAGGATTCAGTCAAGCATAATTTTATTTATATAAATTGAGTCAAATGTAAAGTTTCTGTGGATAATTACGATTGACTTGCGGATTAGATTATTTATAATTTGAATAATGGGTCAGATACCTTTTAAAAAAATTTCATATATAAAAAAGCGTTACTACAAAGACCTTTTTGCCATGAAAAAAATTGCAGAAATATTGGGCGTATCTATAGATGCTGTTGTATATTTCATGAGAAAATACGATCTTCCACGGAGAAAGCCTTCAGAAAACGAAAAAATAAAATTTGCCAGAAAGAAACCATCTTTTAAGCTCCAAAATGATTCAATGAGTAGCCAAGAATTAAAAGCGATTGGGACGATGTTATATTGGGGCGAAGGTACAAAAGGAGGTAAGGAAGGTAAAAATGCGATGGTTGATTTTGCCAATAGCAATCCTCAAATGATAAAAATATTTATGGTTTTTTTGAGAAAATATTGCAGGATAAGTGAAAGGAAATTAAGATGTCATCTTTATTGCTACAGCGACCAAGATAAAGACGAGTTAATCAGGTTCTGGTCAAAGCTTACTCATATTCCAAAAAGGCAATTTATTAAACCGTATGTCAGATTTGACTTCAGAAAGGATGGTAGAAAAATGGTGTACGGTCTGGTCCACGTCCGGTACGGTGATAAAAAACTGTTGTTAGAAATCGAAAATATGATAGACTGCTATGTGAAGAAATACGCGCCGATCGCATAGCAGCAATTGCACGACGCTGTAAACGTCGCGGCCTTTGGCCTCCGGGGGTGCGAGTCCCTCTCGGCGCACAAAATCAAAAACAGTTAGCTTCTGCTAGCTGTTTTTGATTTTTATATGCGCCGGAGCGATGCGACTGCTCGCATCGCGTGAGGGACGAGAAAAGATTTTTGATATTTTTTCAGCAGAAAAAATCAAAAATCTGGGGCTGAGGAAAAATTTTGCGACGGCAAAATTTTGAGGTAGCCGAGTCCCTCTCGGCGCACAATCAAAAAAGACTGGAAAAATCCAGTCTTTTTTGATTGTTACCTCCGGAGGGCGAGCAAGACGGAGCGTATGCCGAGCCAGCAGACTCGGCCGCGAGTCGGGGTGAGAAGCGAATACCTGGAGCTTCGCAAGACCTTTGATAATTTTTATGAACTTGGTGAAATAAAAATAGAAAAGGTATACAGCTTCCGTAGGAAGGCGGAAATTTTGTTTTGACGAAAACAAAATTATCCGTAACCGAATCCCTCTCTGTGCACAAAGTCAACAAGTCCTACTTGTGTAATTATGAAGATTTGATTAAGATTAGATTTGGAGGCAGTAATGCAGAAATGCAACTGTGAAGGACCTTGTAACGAACAGAATCGTGAATGGTATCGTCGGGGTTTTCTGGACGCTCTCAATAGGACCGGTTCACGCCGTGTAAACCTCGACGATAAGACTGGTCAGGAACTGACCTGTTATGGTCGAGGGGCTTTGCACGGCTTTGATCATGATCGGCCGTCGGAGGTGCCTGTGGTGCACATAGCAGCCCGTTTCCACGGGGTAAGGAGATTGGCAGTTGCCAACCTCTCTGTCCAAGAGGGCAGCGCGCGGTACGAGGATCGGCACCCCTTCCACTAGCGCAAGAGAGGCGCGACACGATTGTCTGGGGGCAAGCAGGCCATTGGCTGTTTGCTCCCTTTTCTATTTATTAGAAGCTTGCAAAATACTAAAACTTTATTTATTCAAAATCTCATCAGTCCATTTATAGATATTGCCGGCGCCCATGAGGATGATGCAGAGAGGTTTGGTGGCGCCAATGTTTTTAAGATAATTTTTTAACTCTTCCACATTTTCTACCGCTGCGCTCGGTACAAATTTATTGACCGCCTCAGCTAGAGTTTTGTTGGTGATCGTCCCATCTGATGTTTCTTTGTTTACATATATAGGAGCGACAAGAACTCTGTCAGGAATTTTGAGAACTTCGACAAAATCATTAAAGAAAAGCTTGGTTCTAAGTTCTTGATGAGGCTCAAACACGCATACCACTTCTCGGTCAGGGTATTTTTCTTTTAAAGCCAATATGGAAGCTTTTATTTCGGTCGGATGATGGGCATAATCGGTATAAAATATATTACTATACTTTTCTCCTTTGAATTCTAACCTTCTCCAAGTACCACGGAAATCTTTCAACGCATTTTCCGCTTGCCCTGTTGAAATTCCGACAGCTTCGACAGCTTTGATGGCTGCCTGTGCATCCAAAATATTATGTTTGCCTGGTACCAGAAGTTCTATATTCAAATTCACAGATGAATAATCCAAGATTTTGGCAGCAACTTGATCAAGGGAGGTTTTTACATTTTTATCCTTCGGATTTGTAACGATATACCCATTGTTTGGTACTTTTTGCGCCATTTCTTTAAAAGCACTCTGAATATCAGCCATGTCTTTGTAATAATCCAAATGGTCGGCGTCGATGTTGGTGATGACGAGGATGGAGGGGTGCAGATTGAGGAAAGAGCGCTTATATTCACAAGCTTCCACTACCAAGTATTTGCTTTTGCCGGCCAGGAAGTTGGTATTTTCACCGATTACTTTTGAACCGACAATGATGGTCGGGTCCAGGCCGACTTTTTTCATTATATGACCGATCATTGCGGTGGTCGTGGTTTTGCCGTGGGTGCCGGAGATGGCGATGGTGTACATTTCTTTGGATAATTCGCCGAGCGCTTGCGGGTATGAAAAGCAAGGCAAGTTTCTTTTTGTAGCCTCTATCATTTCCGGATTGCCCTGGGTCACGGCTATGGTATAAATGACCGCTTCCGTATCAGCCGGGACATTCTCCGCTTTTTGGCCGATGGCAACTTGGATGCTCATTTTTTCCAAATCGTCGGTAATTTCCGATTGTGCACTGTCGGAACCACTGACCTTTTTACCGCGCAAAAAAAGCATGCGGGCAATCGCCGAAATCCCTATGCCGCCTATGCCGATAAAGTGATAAGAATTTTTTTCAAACATTGTGCCAAAAGGTAATTGATTTTAGCATAAAAATTACCAATCCGCATGTTCTGGGTTGCACCTATATCATATATGTGATATTTATATAGACAGGAGAGTTCTATGACTACTCATGTTGACTTAAGCGAAGCGGTAATAAGCCACTTCCACGAAACCGGGGAGCTGCTCCCCGAAACCAGGAAATTGAGCCGGGGTGTGGTAGGAGAGCTCATCGATGCGATTCCGGACACGGAGAGCGCTCTTATTGAGGCGCTCAAAGTGCTGCGTATTGATGCGGCAGAGGAATGGAGGAGCGGTGCAAAGATATAAAATCCATGAATTCATGCTCCGTCCCATTCCCGACTTGTCCGGTCCAAGATCAGATAGGTTATTGTGCCGCAACTACCCAATCCGGCCGGTTTCAGAAACTTGTGTCGCTGTAAACCATGCGTTCAGGTGTCATAGCTACTACTGGCACTATGATCCAAGGCCTCACGGGGCAATGGAGCAAATCTTTCTGAGACAGACTCTGGTTGCCAAGCTTGCCAGGATTGACCGGATTTTGCGGGAGTGCGGGCTTTGCCTTCTGATTCAAGAAGGATACCGGCCTCTCTCTGTCCAGCGTTTTGTCCGGGAAGTTTCGGTTGTCAAGAAATTGAAGCTGGAATATCCCGGATTGGAGGATGGGGCGCTTTTGGAAAAGGCCAAAATGTTTGCCGCTTGGGTTAACGGAGACCTTCAGTCTTCCCCGCCGCCTCATTTGACCGGCGGAGCCGTCGATCTGACGTTGGCTTATGCAGAGAATGGCGCGCCAGTCGATATGGGTAAAAATGGCGGATTGTTTGACACTGCTGCTCCGGACACCTTGGAAGCAAGATACGGCTTCGGAGAGGCCAGGCGGTTCAGAAGAATGCTTTTCTGGGCTGCCGCTGAAGAACAAATGATTGTAAACCCGACGGAATGGTGGCACCTATCGTGGGGCGACCAAATGTGGGCTTGCATCACGAAGGCCAAATGCGCTCTTTACAGTGTGGCAGAGAATGTCAATCAGTGTGGCGGGTCTTGAAACTGAGACTCGCCATATTTCTTGGATGTTGATGTATTATTTATATAAATGGAATTAAAAAATAAAAAAGTTTTATTGGTCGGTCTCGGCACATTAGGAGGAGGAGCTGCTACTGCGAAGTTCCTTGTTGATAATGGAGCGATTTTGACCGTTACCGATTTGAAAGACAAAGCAAACTTAAGCCCTTCTCTTGAAAAGCTTAAAGATATTGGGGTGAAAATAAAATTTGTTTTGGGAGAACACCGGGAAAAAGATTTTTTGGAAAACGATATTATAGTTATTAATCCGGATGTGCCGGCTAACAATAGATTTGTCAATTTGGCCCGGGAACACGGCAATCAGATTGAAAACGAACTGACCCTTTTTTATAAATTTTCCAAGAGTAAAAATATTATTGCGGTGACAGGTACTCGCGGCAAAACTACTGTTACTAACTGGGTTTATCATTTTATAAAATCCCAAAACCCAAATACGGTTTTGCTCGGTAACTCTCCAGGCAAACCGTTTCTGCAGGAAATTGCCGAAGTGAATGAAAAAAGTATTGTTGTCATAGAAGTGCCGTCCTATCATCTTGAAATCGTAAATGACACTAATTTTAGGCCAAAAATTGCTGTGATTACCAACATTTACCGGGATCATATCAACAGGCATAAAAGTATGGAGGAATACGCAGCGGCCAAGGCCAATATCTTTGTGGGCCAAGGGGCGGATGATATCCTGATCTTGAACAAAGAAAATAAATGGACTGACTTTTTTCTGGATTTAAAGCCGAAAGCCAAAGTATTATTTTTTTCCAAAACCGATTTACCGGAGTTCGCCAAGGCGTGGGGAGAACACAATTTGGAAAACTTGCTGGCTGCTAGCCTGGCCGCCCAATCGGTCGGTGTAAGCGAAGAAAATATAAAAAAATCAATAGCCACTTTGCCTCAGATTAAATATCGGGAGGAGAAAGTTTACGATAAAGAGGGGCTCCAAATTTATAATGACAGTGCCGCCACTTCTCCGGAAGCGGCTATGGCAGCTATCCAGAGGTTCAAAGATGCGGTGTTCATATGCGGAGGCACCGATAAAGAACTCGATTTTGGCGGCTGGGCTGCAACGGTCAGAACGCAAATTAGTCCGATGCAGCTAATCTTGCTTTCCGGCAGCGCGACGGAAAAAATGAAAAAAGCATTGGGTTGGGAAAAGTTTAATGAGTTCGATAGTTTGGAAGAATGTTTCAATAAAGCTTTGGAAATAACAGAGCAAACTCCCGCTTCGCTAAAGCTTCCGACGTCGCTAAAGCTATGCCGGACAAGTCGCGGGACAAGAAAAATAGTGTTTTCTCCGGGCGCCAAAAGTTTTGAGAAGTTTAAGAACGAGTTTGACCGGGGAGAAAAGTTCAATGATTTGGTTATCCGATTACCCGAGGCTCTTTCTCAAGGGTGACATCAAACATTTCAAATACTTTTTGAGTAATC
>CAYQIR010000023.1:0-207 GCA_964417625.1 uncultured Candidatus Saccharibacteria bacterium | reverse complement strand
AAATTTTCGGCCAGCATTAGTTCTTCAAAATCAGCTCGTTTTGGATTAGTGAGCACCAAAGCATTTTTTGGCGAAATTTCTATTTGGCCGACTGCAGCTCCTTTGAGCCCCGCTTTTTCCAAAAGCCAACCAGCCGGGATTTTAATCTTTTCCTTGAAGGGGAACACCGGCATTCCCGGAAACTTTTTTTGAATGGCAAGCACTTTT
>CAYQIR010000022.1:5360-11792 GCA_964417625.1 uncultured Candidatus Saccharibacteria bacterium | reverse complement strand
TGTTTTTTTAAAAGGCCGATGCCGATACTGTGAATCAAAAATTCCTAATGGCGCCATATTGACGGAAATCGCTATGGGGTTATTGGCTGTTTTGGCTGCTTTTAAATCCGGTTTTTTTGGTTTTGATTTTCCCATAATTCATAATTCATACTTCGTAATTCAAAATCTGCCATCTTTTATGCTTCTTCTTTGCATTTTCGGTACTGTCTTGCTCATTACTATTTACGACCTCCGCCACTTCATCATCCCCGACTCTTTCCTCATTTCTCTCTTTGTCTTGTCCCTCTTGTCCATAATACTTAATTCATACCCCATAATTCATTCTCTGCTTTCCGGCCTTATCCTGACCATACCCTTCCTCCTTATTTTCCTGGTCTCGCGGGGCCGGTGGCTTGGTTTTGGCGACGTGAAATATATAGCCGTTATCGGTTTTTTATTGGGGCTGAGCCAAGGAATCTCAGCCGTCATCCTGTCTTTTTGGATCGGAGCGGCTTTCTCCGTCATCGCCCTTTCCATTAAAAAAATAATACCCCGTATTAGTTTGCCACTGCTCCGAAATAATCTTACAATTAAGTCGGAGATTCCTTTCGGGCCGTTTCTGTCTCTCGGAATAATCGTGAGTTTTTATTTCAATATGGACTTGTTTCACTTAAATGAATTATCAAACATTTTTTAAATTGAAAATTAAAAATTATAAAAGATGGGCATCTTCAAGCTACCCCGGTCCCAGAAGATGCCTATCAGGGGAATCAAGGAAGGGCTTAACTCTGATTGAGCTGATTGTTGTCATGACCATAGCCACCATCATCATGACTTCCCTGGTGGTGCAACAGGGCAAATGGAATGACGAGCTGGCGGTGCGCACTCAGGCTTACGAGCTGGCTTTAATGATCCGACAGGCCCAGATATATAGTTTGGGGGTGAGGGAGGACACCGGCGGGGCGGGGGGAGATAAATTCAATATCGGCTACGGAATGCATATTGATACGAGAGGGGCGGCAAATGACAGATACATTTTTTTTGCCGATAGGGACGGGGACAAGAAATATAGTGGTTCTGGAGAAGATATAGAGAACAAAGTTTTTACAAGGGGGGTAACAGTAAATAAAGTTTGCAACGGCTCTTTATCAATCCCTCTGCCTAGTAATTGCGGCACCGGACCGAGTGCGGCAAGAGCAGTAGACATATCTTTTTTCAGGCCTCTTCCGAATGCTTATATAAAATTCTTAGACAATGGCGGAAGCGTCGTACCTCTGTCCCCGCCGGCTTTCTTAAAAGTGCAATCCGCTGGCGGCCAAACCGTCGTTATTAAAGTAGAAACTAACGGCCAAATTTCCATACAATGACCATGAAAATTTTCAATTTTCAATTTTCAATTTTCAATTCAAAAATTCCCGCGAAGCGGAAGGGGTTTACCCACAAACCAAAATCTTTGGTGTGCGGGTTTACTCTGGTGGAAATGCTAGTGGCGGTTGCTATTTTTACCCTCATTGCTTCTTTTGCCCTCGGGGCGGTTGTAAGCATCTTTGACGCCAACCGCAGGGCCAGGTCAAGCAAGACGGTGGTCGATAACCTTAATTTAGCCATTGAAAATATGGCGAGAACGGTCAGATTTGGAAACAACTATCATTGTGATGCCAGCGATTCGCCACTATCAAATCCGGATGATTGTAATGACAATACCCCGGCGACTGGCGGTAGTGAATTTCTTGCCGTTCAATTTAAAGGCAGTACGGTAGTATACAGACTTTGCGGTACGGCTATTTATAAATCTGACACAGGTAACACGGGTTGCTCAGGAGCTGATACTGGCCCTATCACTTCTGCGGATACAACAATTGAACGCTTAAGATTTTATGTTTTTGGCACCCAGGATAATCCTTCCGTCACGCAACCTTATGTGGTAGCTGTAATCAAAGGTTATGTGGGCAATAAGCCGACTGTCCAGTCCAAGTTTTCTATAGAAACCACGATGTCCCAAAGAGAGTTAGATTATACATTATGAGATACGAAATACGAAATACGAAATACGAAACCCAGAAAGGGTTTACCCGCACACCCAAAACTTGGGTGTCCGGATTTACAATATTAGAGTCAATAGTGGCTATTGCTGTTCTTTCTCTTTCAATATCCGGAGTCTTCTCCTCAGTCCAGCAAAGCCTCTCCCAGTCAATCATTGCCAAAGATGAAGTCAAAGCTTTTTATCTGGCCCAGGAAGCGGTGGAAATTATACGGCACAACAGAGATTCAAACCAACTGACAAAAATCATTACCGGCAGCGGCACCTGGCTTGCAGGCATAGCCCAAAATTCCGGAGACCCTTGTTGGTTTGGTAATACCTGCCGGGTTGATGTCGCTTCCCCTAATTTGGCAGTCCAGTGCGGCAATTCTACCAACTATAGCTGGGATGCCTGTCCGCTTTTAAATCAGGACCAAACTACCTTTTTATACGGTTATGACGGTTCTGATCCGGCCACCAATTTCACGAGGGAAATACAGCTGGAACGGATCAGAGACGATATATATGGCAATCCGGTAGAGATTGCAGTAATTGTGAGGGTTAAATGGACAAAGGGCTTGCTGATAACGAGGGAATTCAAAGCCAAAACCTATTTATTAAATTGGAGATAATATGAAATTGGAAATTGAAAATTTAAAATTGAAAATTCCTGCGAAGCAGAGAGGCATGACATTATTTATAGCGGTAACGGTGATGGGGATTTTGCTTTTCATCAGTTTTGCGGTCGTCAACATTGCCCTCAAAAGCATGCTCTTCTCTTCTTCCGGGCGTGATTCCCAGCTGGCTTTTTATGCCGCCGATGCAGGTCTGGAATGCGCGATCTATTGGGACTCCATGGTGGATCCGAGCAAATTTGACCCTACCCTCACCGGCGGATCCATAGACTGCGCCGGCAGCACCTTATCCGGAGACGGCCTGGCCGGGAGCACTGCCATTACCGGAACATCAACAATTCTTACAAAAATTGGCGGCAGCGGCGGCACGGTGGTTATAGCCAGAGTAAATGCCGGAGGCTCTTCTTATACCGATCCCATCTCCGGAAATGTATGGAGCGCCGATAGCAACTACAGCGGCGGTAATAATTCGGTTTTAGCTACTAGCAATAGCATTGCCAATACATTAGATGACCCCTTATACCAAGACCAGCGCATGTCCGGCGACGGCGCAATCAATGCTCTTAAGTATACTTTTACCGGCCTAGCCGACGGCCAATATAATGTTAAATTGAAATGGGCGGAAATTTGGTATCCTTCTCGCTGTACTATTAACCCCAAATATCCAAGCGAACAACCTAACCCCTGGACGCGCATACAGAGTGTGAAAATAAACGGCGCCACAGTTGAAAATAGTTTACATGTCGTCCAACAAGTTGGTTGCTTTACAGCTCTGGACAAAGATTATCCGGTTAATGTTTCGGGAGG
Organism: uncultured Candidatus Saccharibacteria bacterium; assembly: GCA_964417625.1. Classification (GTDB taxonomy): domain Bacteria; phylum Patescibacteriota; class Minisyncoccia; order Phycocordibacterales; family WO2-35-19; genus CAYQIR01. Next base: position 8,351 of record CAYQIR010000022.1, on the reverse strand, counting down.
ATCAATCACTATAGAATTTATCCCGCTTTGGGACAAGGCTTTCATAAGCGCCATAGAGATCACCACGGTCGCAACCGGCGGGACCGACCCCAGCGCCTTCGGCTTTGTGATGGATCAGGCAAATCCGGCTGGCCCTTGCGCCATCGTAACTGTTACCAAAAACGGAGGTGCAACCAGTATTTATTCCAGAGGCTATAACACTTGCGATACTTCCAATCCGAGAAGGATAGAAAGAGGAGTGGAGGTAACGTATTAATTTTTCTCCCCCTCTTAAGGTAAGAGGGGGTTGGGGGTGTTATGAAAAAATGCTAGAGTGGTGGATTATGAACTCGAAAGAAGCAAAAGCAAGGACTCTCCAGTTGCGCAAATTGATAGAAAGGCATAATCACTTGTATTATGTAATGGATGCGCCGGAAATCGCCGACACAGCTTACGATTCTCTAATTGAAGAATTACGCAAGCTGGAAGAAGCATACCCGGCGCTCAAGACGGCGGCGAGTCCGACTCAGTGGGTGGGCGGGCAGCCGCTCAATGAGTTCAAAAAGGTAAGCCATCGCTTTCCTCGATGGTCTTTTAACGATGCCTTTAGTGAGCCGGACATAATTGATTTTGACAAGAGAGTCAAAAATTTTTTGAGAAAAAGCTCCTACTTCCGGGATGAGGATATTCATCCTCACTACACTTGCGAACTAAAAATAGACGGGCTGAAAGTGGTGCTTGAATATGAAAAAGGTTTGCTGAAAAGAGCCGCTACTCGGGGCGACGGAGTTACCGGAGAAGATGTAACCCAAAATATAAAAACCATCAACTCTGTCCCGCTTAAGCTCTTTGAGCCGGCGGATATTATTGTGGAAGGGGAGGTGTGGCTTGGCAAAGAAAACTTCAAAAGAATCAATGAAGATAGAGCAAAAGCGGGCGAAGCTCTTTTTGCCAATCCGCGCAATGCGGCGGCTGGCACGTTGCGCCAGCTTGACCCGCGGATAGTGGCCAAGCGCAAATTGGATAGTTTTATTTATGATGTTGCCAAGGTGTCAAGGATGCCCCTTAGGGGCAAGGGTCTTCAAGGGGCATCCTTGACACCGCCATCCACGCAGTTGGACGAACTCAAATATTTGCAGCGAATCGGATTCAAAGTGAACAAGCATTTTAAACTCTGTTCTGATATTGCCGAAGTGGTTAATTATTGGAAAGTTTGGCAGACCAAAAAAGACCGGGAAGATTATCTAATTGACGGGGTGGTGGTCAAAATAAACGAAACTAAATATCAAAATACGCTTGGGTTTACCGGCAAGGCGCCCCGCTTCGCCATTGCCTTCAAATTTCCGGCCGAGCAAGTGACGACGGTGGTGGAAGATATTGTCCTGCAAGTCGGCCGGACCGGAGTTTTGACTCCGGTGGCCCATCTGCGCCCTATACAGGTCGCCGGTTCAACCGTTTCCAGAGCCACGCTCCACAACGAAGATGAAATCAGTAGGCTGGATGTCCGCATTGGAGACACGGTGATTCTGCAAAAAGCGGGAGATGTGATTCCCGACATTGTTAGGGTCTTGAAAGAGTTGCGTACTGGGAAAGAAAAAGAGTTTGTTTGGCCGAAGTATGTAGCAGACTGCGGTGGAACGGGTGAGATAGAAAGGATTCCCGGCCAAGCGGCTTGGAAATGCAAAGGTAAAAATTCTTTTATCCAGAAAAAGAGGCGGCTCTACCATTTTGTGTCAAAGTCGGCCTTTGACATTGATCATTTGGGACCGAAAATTATTGACGCCCTCTTGGGGGCAGAGCTTATAGCTACCTACGACGATATCTTTACTTTGAAGAGAGGCGACTTGCTTGCCTTGCCTCGCTTTGCCGAGAAGTCAGTGGATAATCTTCTTAATTCCATTGAGCAAAGAAAAGAGATAACCCTGCCGCGGCTTATTATTTCTCTCTCAATTCCAAATGTGGGAGAGGAAACAGCATATCTGCTATCGCAGAATTTTCAACCTGCCCGAATGACTCGGTCGGGCGGGTTTTCAATTTTCAATTTTCAAAAAGCAACAAAAGAAGAGCTGGAAAAAATAGAAGGTATCGGGCCGATTGTCACCGAGTCTATTATGGACTGAAAAAATCAGGAGCTTGGGGGGCAATGTATCCGGTTCTGTCTCCAAAGAAACCGATTTTGTTGTTGCTGGTGAAAACCCAGGCTCTAAATATGAAAAAGCCGAAGAATTGGGCGTTAAAATCATTTCTGAGCAAGAATTTCAAAGGCTTTTAAAAACGCAATAAAATGCTATTATTCAAGTATGGTTTCAAAGGAAGAAATTAAAAAACTAGCCGGTTTGGCCAGAATAGAGGTGACAGACGAAGAGGTGGAGAGTTTAAGAGGCGAGATGGACGCCATTTCCAAAAGCTCAGAATAATTATTTGAAAGTAAAAAAAATTTTATAAATTATTCTAATTTCTCTAATTATTCTAATTAACCTAAAAAATGACTAATGAATAAATTTAGAAATTGGGGCTTAGAAATTATTTAGAACAATTAGGTCAATTAGAAATTAGGTTAATTCACATCGTGGAACTATCAAAATTAACAATCAAAGAAGCTCACAGACTGCTTGATTCAAAACAATTAAGCACCGTGGATTTGGCTAAGGCCTGCCTTGAAAATATTGAAAAAAGAAATAAAGAGCTCAATGTTTTTTTGGAAGTATATGATGATGTATTGACACAAGCCGAAGCGGCACAAAAAATAATCGATAAGGGGGAGGCTAAAGAATTAACCGGTATTCCCATTGCTCTCAAAGATAACCTTTTGGTAAAGGGCCGGGTAGCGAGCGCCGCTTCTAAAATCCTTCAAAATTACAGGGCGCCTTACACAGCCACTGCCGTTCAAAAACTTTTGGATCAAAATGCGGTACTGATCGGCCGGACCAATATGGACGAGTTTGCTATGGGGGGTTCTACTGAAAACTCTGGCTTCGGGGTGACCAAAAATCCTTATGATACTTCGCGGGT
>CAYQIR010000022.1:0-5350 GCA_964417625.1 uncultured Candidatus Saccharibacteria bacterium | reverse complement strand
ATGTGTCTTGGAGCCCTGGGTTCAGATACCGGTGGTTCGGTGCGGGAGCCGGCGGCGTTTTGCGGAGTGGTCGGTTTCAAACCTACCTACGGTGCTGTTTCCCGCTATGGACTTATGGCCATGGGTTCCTCTCTGGACGTAATAGGCCCCGTCGGCAAGACAGTTGAAGATGCGGAAATAATATTCAATGTGATTAAAGGGCGGGATAAGATGGACAGTACATCCATAACCCCCCCAACCCCCCCTTACATTAAGGGGGGGAGGAAAGAGAAATTCAAGATCGGAGTGCTGCCTAATATTTTAGAAGGAGAAGGCATATCAGAAGATGTCAGGAAAAATTTTGCAGAAGCAATTAAAAAATTCAAAGATCTGGGATTTGAAATCAAAGATATTAAACTGCCGAACATAGGCAAATCCCTGGCTGTTTATTACATTGTGATGCCGGCCGAGGTTTCTTCAAATATGGCGCGGTTTGACGGCATCAAATACGGCCTGTCGGTGGATGCAGAAAACTTGCTTGATGTTTACAAAAAAACAAGAGGCCGAGGCTTCGGCAGGGAAGTCAGAAGGAGGATTATTCTAGGGACTTACGTACTTTCCTCCGGCTACTATGACGCATATTACGGCAAAGCGATGCTGGCTCGGAAAGTCATAAGAGAAGAATTTGACGAGGCCTTCAAAGAAGTAGATATGATACTTACTCCGACCGCGCCGTTTCCGGCATGGAAAATAGGAGAAAAAAAGAGCCCGATGGAAAACTATTTGGCTGATATTTTTACCGTTACCGCTAACATTGTTGGTATTCCGGCTGTTTCTATCCCTTCCGGATTTTCAGAAGTGGATGGAAAAAAGTTGCCCATAGGCATACAATTAATGGCACCACATATGTCGGAAGGCATATTGTTTGAAATCGGCAAAAAATTTTTAGGAGAATAACTCGACACCAATACACGAATGAACCCGAATGACACTAATAAAATCGAAGCAAAAATATTTGTAAATTCGTGTGAATTAGTGGATTAGTGTCGCACCATTATGGCTGATGATACAAAAAAGGAAAAACCCAAAGAAAAGCCGGCTGGCTGGAATTTTACTCCCACAGAATCGTTTATTGTTTTGATTTTTCTTTTGGCTATCGCCAGCACGCTGGCGCCGGCCATACAAAGATACATTGCCTCGGGGGAGCTTTCTTTTTACGGCTACAAACTGAGCAATATTACAGATTTTTTCAAAAGCCACATCCTCTTTTTCAAGACTTTGGGCTTTGTTATCGCTTTTGCCGGAGCTTGGGGCACGATTGTTTTCAATAAAAAAGCCGATGCCGTCTGGCGCGAGGAGAAGGCCAAGCTCTACCCGGCTAACATGCCCGTAGGCATTTCCGATGTTGAACAGGCGCCAAATAACATGTCTAAAAGATGGGAAGAAATCGTTGCCAAAGCCGAATCGCTCGAACCTTCAAACTGGCGCGTTGCGATTATTGAAGCTGACATAATTCTTGATGAATTGCTTGAGCAGCTGCAATTGCCCGGAGAAACGATGGGGGACAAACTCAAAGCGGTGGAACCGAGCGACTTTACAACTATTGAGTCGGCTTGGGAAGCCCATAAAGCCCGCAATATGATTGCTCACGAAGGCGGCAACTTCCTTTTAAGCCAGCGCGAAACTAGGCGGCTCATCTCTCTCTACGGAGCCGTTTTCAAGGAGTTTGGACTGATTTAGATTGTTTAACACCGATCTCGTCTAAATGTTGCGGAGTTTGGATTTGCACCAAAATTTCAAGGTTATGCTTACCACTGCATTTTTCAATGCTTTGCTCGCTGAAGCTTCAGTAAAGGCTGGGCTCCGAGACAAACAAATTTGGGGTCTGGACTATACCATCTTCCAAAAAACTTGGAATTTCGCCATCTAGTCTCTACACATTTATCCTTTCGGAATTTAGCTCGGAATTATCTTTCCATTGATTAGGTGGAGAGGATTTCTCCGAATTTGGCGAATTTGCTCTGGCTGATTACTCAACCAGGGGCCCACCATTGTTGAGCCTCGCGAGTTACTATTACTCTACCCCGCAATATTTGAATTGTATCTGAATATTTTTATAATTGCAAGCAAAAAAGTTATGCACAGCTATAAATATTATTGCACTAGGTATTATATTATTATAACCTTATGCACAACGTTAAAATTAAAACTGAGGCAAAAAAGTTGCGGTCCAAAGGTGAGACGGTTAGGAATATCGCGAAAAAACTGAACACAAGTTTTTCTACCGTTAGTTTTTGGTGTAGAGATATAAAATTGACCGATGCTGTGATAAAAGTAATGAAATTCAATAAAAAAGAAAGATCTATTAAGGGTTTGCTTAAGTATTCAGAGATGAAAAGAGCCAAAAGAATAAAAAATACTTTTGATCAAAAACAGGAAGGAGCAAAAATGGTCACTAATTTCTCTAAAAAAGATATATTTATGGTGGGTCTTGGATTGTACTGGGGTGAGGGGTACAAAGAAAGTAACGACGAAATGGGGTTTACAAATTGCAATCCCAAGATGATCAGATTTTATATAAAATGGCTTAATTTAAACGGTATTCTCAAGGGCAACCTTATTTTTCGTTTATCAATAAATGAAGTTTTTAGGATTCAAGAGAGAAAAATTAAAAATTTTTGGATAAAATATTTGAATATAAAAGAAAAACAATTTTCCAAAACTACGTTTATAAAATCAAGACTTAAAAAAGGATTTATAAAAAATATCGATACTTATAACGGAGTCTTAAGAGTTAAAGTCAGGAGAGGATTGGCTTTGAAAAATAAAATTCTAGGCGCTATAGAATATATGGCAAATCGTTGAAAATTATGATAAATTTTAAATATTGTCGGCGTAGCTCAGTCGGTTAGAGCGTGGGACTCATAAGCCCAAGGTCAGTGGTTCGATTCCACTCGCCGACACACACTTTGATAAACCCAGTATAAACCCCTAAATCCCAAGAGTATTTATTGTGCTTGTATAACTGCTTAAGAAAGAGGGGACGACGAACATAAGAGCCAGTAAAGGTAAAACTAGGACTACCAAGGTTACAACCATTGTCCAAAAGAAGTATCTCCTGGTTTTTTCGACCGATTCGTAAATCGCGTCTATCTTCTTTTCCAACCCCATCATTTTATTTTGAGTTTCCTGATCCATTCGTAAATTGTAGCATCATTTCTATTTAATTGGGCCTGGAACAGTATTTACATCATGTTCAAAAGATTTCTTACAAAACATAAAAAATAAACTAGAAGAAACTGGTATACCCAAAGGAGTTCTAAGAAAGGGAAAAGGAAATTTTTACCGTTTGATCTATAGTGTTTATGGCTCTTTGAAATTATATGAATTTATGTATAATAACCTCAGTCTCTCCAGATTATTGCTTTATAGAAAAAGAGCTATTTTTGAGAGATATGAAAAAATGCGGCTGTAGCTCAACGGTAGAGCACTCCCCTGTAGATTTACTGCAGCTTCCTCGCTAAAGCGAGGCTGAAACTCTTTGGGATAACGGTGAAGGCTAAGTGGTGGACATTGAACCATACGCGGATACCGTGGGAACCTTTTAAAATACTTGTTTTAATAATAAATAAAATAAGTGAAAGGGCTCCGTAGAGACTAGATACCAAAGCGCCTAAATCCGGAGTTTACGAAGGACAAGGTGAAGATATAGTCCACGCCATTATGAAAATAATGAATAAGTGCACGGGAGAGGCCGTGGGGTCAGCACCCATCAGCCGCGCCAATAAAAAGCCCTTCGGGGCTTTTTATGCGGCTGAGAAAGTGCTGGGAGCACTTTCATATGGGTACTGAAACCGATTGAGCGGCTTTTGGAATTCTGGAAAAATTTCAAAAAATCCAATCGGTGTATTGTTCCTGTAAGGAAAACAATCCCATCGCCCGCGCAAGATCAAAAATCACTAGGGAAGTCCCTAGTGATTTTTGCAACCCAAAAAGCTTCCTAAAAGCCGATTTTTGTTGTAGATTAAGCTTATCCTAAATGAGCCAAACGGTTGGAGCAAATCTTTAAATTGTAATTAAAAAATGGACCAAGATTTAAATAAAAATAGAAAAAAACTTCAGGCTTCAATTACGAGCTTTGTTATCGCTGTCTTAGCCGCTCTCTCATATCTTATATTCTTTCAAACCGCTCAAAATGATACCGGCAAGGAGAGATTTATCGTCCCTTTAAATTCGGACCAATCCATAGCCTCAATACTAAAAGAACAAGGATTTATAAAAAATACTTTTACTTTTAATTTAGCAATTCTTTTAAGAGGCAAAGCAAAGCCGGGAGGCTATCAAATTTCCAAGTCTCAAACTGCTTGGAGTATTGCAAGTATATTATCTAAAGACCCGTATATGAAGTGGGTAGTTATTCCCGAAGGATTAAGAAAAGAAGAAATTGCAAATTTGTTTGTTGAGAATCTAGGTTGGACAGACGAAGAAAAAGATAAATGGATAAATACATATACTGCTATGGATTATGACCACATGGAAGGAGTGTATTTCCCCGACACATACCTCATTCCTGTAGATGAAGCGCCTCTGGATGTTGCCAAAAGACTGCGAGCTAAATTTGAAGAAAAATTTGCCCCTTATGCCAAAGAAGCCGTAGCTCAAAACATCAAATGGACCACACTTCTCAAACTTGCTTCTATTGTGCAGAGAGAAGCGAATGATAAAGAAGATATGCCTTTAGTCGCAGGAATACTTTGGAACAGATTGCTCAAAAATATGCGGCTTGAAGTTGATGCTACTTTGCAATATGCGCGAGGTAGTAAATTAGTAGAGGATGGCTTGCCACGAGCGGAAGTCGAGTGGTGGGCACCGATCACAATTGCCGAAAAACAAATTGATTCTCCTTACAATACTTACAAAAATACTGGTCTGCCTCCTCACCCTATCTCAAACCCAGGCATTGAAGCCATCGATGCCGCTCTGCATCCAGCTTCTACTACTTGTCTTTACTATCTCCATGATAGCTCTGGTGAAATTCATTGTTCGGAAACTTTTGAAGGTCACAAACAAAATATAGAAAAATATTTGAAATGATTTTTGAACACAATTCTAAAAATAAAATAATCTTATGAATAAAAAATCATCAAATAAGAAGTTGGCAATTTTTGAAGGTAAAAATATTCGTCGAGTTTATGACGAGAAAACCGAAACATGGTTTTTTCGGTGGTGGATATTGTGCAGGTACTTACCGAAAGCGTTAATCCGACAGATTATTTTAAAAAATTAAGAAAACGTGATTCGGAGCTTGCCAATTACATAGGGACAAATTGTCCCCAGATAGAAATGGAGACAGAAAGCGGGAAAAATAGAA
>CAYQIR010000021.1:8929-11950 GCA_964417625.1 uncultured Candidatus Saccharibacteria bacterium | reverse complement strand
CAAAGGACTGTCCTTGGCAGTGCGCTTGACACTTTCACAGCTTTTTTTTTTTTTTTTCCGAAAACCCGAGAGGATGCAGATAAAATTTATAACATCGCTAAAAACGGCGATTGGAAAGTGAAAGATGTGGTCGAGACCGCTGCCAAAAGATCGCCCCGCCCGCCATTCATCACTTCTACTCTGCAACAATCGGCTTCGACCCGGCTGGGTTTCTCGCCGAAGCGCACCATGATTGCCGCCCAAAAACTTTACGAGGCGGGCCACATCACTTATATGCGTACCGATAGTTTGAACATGGCGAGCGTAGCACTCGGACAGATTAAACACGTAGTAGAGAGTAAATTTGGCGCTAGCCTGCACCAGTTCCGGACTTATAAAACCAAATCTAAAAATGCCCAAGAAGCGCACGAGGCTATCCGCCCCACTCATTTTGACAAAGAAAATTGCGGAACTACCGACGACCAAAAAAGGCTGTACCGGCTGATTTGGCAGAGAGCGGTCGCAAGCCAGATGCAGGACGCGGAAATAATGAGGACCAAAATCATTACAGAGGTGTCCGCAATGCCAAAGGGCGCCTTCGAACTGCCTCGGTCCCAGAAGGTGCCCCTTGACATTGCTCCTATTCCGAATTTCAGCGCCAACGGCTCCCGAGTATTAAAAGACGGTTGGCTCCTCGCAGACCCGATAGCCAAGGGTGAAGATTTGATTTTGCCAAAAGTAAAAGCACCAGATCCACTTACCCTTCTCAATTTAAACAACGAAGAAAAGCAAACCGAACCGCCAAACCGCTACAGCGAAGCGGGGTTGATCAAAGAGCTTGAAAAAAGAGGTATCGGCCGACCATCCACTTATGCTTCTATCATCAACACAATAGTAGAACGTGGCTATGTCGAAAAAGATGGCCGAACTTTGAAGCCCACCGACACAGGCGACGTCGTTTCTACCTTCCTAGAAAATAACTTTGAAAACTACATCAGTGATACATTCACCGCCGAGATGGAAGACGAGCTCGACCAGATAGCGGAAGGTGCACGAGAATACGAACCGACTTTGCGCGAATTTTATAAACCATTCTTGAAGGATGTAAAAGAAAAAGAGAAGACCGCCAAACTCACGACCCTGGGGGATGCGGACCCAAAACTCAAATGCCCAATCTGTGGCTCGGCGATGGTCATAAAACTTGGCAAAGGCGGCAAATTTCTGAGTTGTGAAAAATTCCCGGACTGCAAAGGTATGCGCAATATAGACGGAAGCGAAATCAAAGAAGCAGAGAGTATCGGTACCGACCCCGCAAGCGGTTTGCCGGTTTTTGTGATGGATGGCCGGTTTGGACCATATGTGCAGTTGGGTGATCCCACTTCGCTAAAGCTTCGCGGGACGTCGACTAAAAAGTCGACGAAAGAAAAACCGCGTCGATCCTCAATACCGAAAGAAAAAGACCCGGCTAGCGTAACTTTGGAAGAAGCTTTGAAATATTTGAGCTTGCCAAGAGAGCTCGGAGTTCACCCGGACACCGGCGAGATGATAAGCGCCAACATCGGCCGCTTCGGACCATACATCGTTCACCAAAAAGATTTCCGCTCCCTCAAAACCGATAATGTTTACGATATTGAGTTACCTCGTGCCCTAGAAATATTGAAAGAACCGAAAAAATTCGGCCGCGGCCGATGGAAGAAAAAAGTAAAATAAAACTTTGGTTTTATTTACTTCTCAATTAACCACATAGTTATCCTACTTTTAAAAGTAAACTGACCATCTTTTAAATAGCTTTCTACACTTTGTTCGTTAAGTTTTATATATTCTTCTTTTTGTCTATTATCGAGTAAATTAAAAGTTGAGTGCGATTGAACATACCCAAGTATTTCTTCTTTGGTATAAATATCGTCAAAATCAAATTCCACCTCTTTCACTCCAGTAAATCCAACTCTTAAGAATATTTTAGATGCAACTGGTTCTTTATTTGTTTGAGGAATAATAGAAATAAGTTTTCTAAGATTCTCCTGGGCAAATGGCGGTAGATAACCACTAAATTTTCCAGGAGCATACTTCCAAAACACGCAAAGTTTACCGTCAGGCTTTAATACTCTATATATTTCTTTTCCAGCCAAATCATAATCAAACCAATGATAGGCCGCAGCGACTGTTACCAAATCAAAACTATTATCCCGAAAGGGTAAATTTTCTGCTGATGTAACAATAAAAGATAAGTTTTTGGTATTATACTGTTTAGCCACTTCAATCATCCCCCCTTCTTTATCCGTTCCAGCTATATTCTGATAATAATCAGCCAAATGTTTGGTCACAATCCCAGTACCGCAACCGACATCTAAAACTTTGGATTCCTTGTCAGGACAAAACTTATATATGAAATTGTAGGTCTGTTCTGGATAGTCTCGACGATATTTTGCATACGCCCCGACTACTTTTGAAAATTGATTTCTGGCTCGACTTGGTTTTGTATCTGCCATATTACAAGTATATCAAAAGATTGTTGGAATATGCTATATTTTTAAATTACAATGGCCGTCATTGTAATCCCAGTTGTGTTATAATTTAGAAATGAATAACAGAGATTACAAAGAATTTGCCAAGGGCGAAATTTATCATATCTATAATAGGGGCGTGGGTAAAATGAATATATTTAAAGATGAAGAAGATTTTAAAGTCTTTTTGTTTCGTCTAAAAGAAAATTTATTTCCTGAGCTGATGAAAAGAAAAGATCTTCCTAAATCTGCTTACAGAAGAAAGACCCTGCCTCCTAATTCCTTTGATTTGATATCGTATTGTTTGATGCCAAATCATTTTCATTTATTAATAAAACAAAATTCTGATATACCAATAAGTTCGCTCGTGTTAAAATTATGCGGAGGATTTTCAAAATATTTTAATAAAAAACATAACCGCGTTGGCTCGCTTTTCCAAGATAAATTTAAAGCTGTGAGAATTCAAAAAAACGAACAACTACTATGGACATCGTTATACATACATGAAAACCCACTAAAAGCAGAGATTGTGGATAAT
>CAYQIR010000021.1:1663-8919 GCA_964417625.1 uncultured Candidatus Saccharibacteria bacterium | reverse complement strand
TGGATAATTTATCTGACCATAAATGGAGTAGTTACCTGAATTATGCTGGATTACAAAACGATATACTTTGTAAAAAAGAAATAATCCTTGGACAATTTAATTCTCCAAAAACATACTTAAATTATTTCAAAGCATCAGAAAGCAAAAAGATCCAAAATAAAATGATTGGTTGTCTTAATTTATTAATTGATAATGAATAAATACAATGGCCGTCATTGTATTTCTAATCGTGTTATAATAAAAGGAATAAAATGGCAACAGAGTTAGATAATCTAATATCGCTTTTGCACAAGGCCACCGAGCCGGAAAAGGAGATGATAAGGAAAGCTTACGCCTTTGCTTCAGGGGCGCATCAGGGCCATATCCGCCTGAGTGGCGAGCCGTACCTGGTGCACCTTTCCGAAACCGCGAAGACCATAGCCGAACTCGGAATGGATGCGACTACTGTCATGGCCGGCCTTTTGCATGACACATTGGAAGACACCGAAACCGCGCCTGAAACACTGGAAAAGGAGTTTGGTAAAGATGTCAGGTTCATCGTAGAAGGCGTGAGCAAGCTCAGCAGTTTGCGCTATCACGGCTCTGACCGGCACAATGAAGCTCTGCGCAAACTGCTCTTTGCCACTTCCAAAGATCTGCGGGTTTTGATAGTGAAGTTTTGCGACCGCTTGCACAACATGCGAACTCTTCAATTTTTACCGGCCGAAAAGCGCGGCCGGATTGCCACCGAAACTTTGGAAATCTACGCGCCTATCGCCTATCGTCTGGGCATCAGGAAACTTTCGCGCGAACTCGAAGACCTGGCTTTTGCTTTCGCCAATAAAGAAGCTTTTGACGAAATTTCTTCGCTCTTGGAAGAAGGCTACGAGGAGAGGCTGCAAAATTTGGAAAAGTTCAGAAAATCGGTTACCAAAGAGCTGGCCAAATCGGGTTTCGTGCACTTTCACTCCGATTACCGGGTCAAGGGCATATATAGTTTGTACAAGAAATATCTCAAACGCAAAAAAGATTTTGAAAAAATCTACGATATTTTGGCAATGCGTATCACGGTAGAAAAAACCGAGGACTGTTATCGCGCGCTCGGTGTAATTCACGCCGCCTGGAAGCCTCTCCCGGGCCGGATCAAAGACTTTATCGCTTTTCCAAAACAAAACGGCTATCAAAGCATCCATACCACCGTCTTTACCGGCGACGGCAATATAGTGGAAATCCAAATACGAACCAAAGAAATGCATGAACAGGCCGAATACGGCGTTGCCGCGCACTCCCTTTACAAATCTGGCGAAAAAAATAAAAAACAAATCGCCCCCTGGATCCAAGCGATGCTCCCCCACTCTATCACCGAGATTAAAAATGATTTTCTTAACGAAAGAATTTTCGTCTTCACCCCCAAAGGCGACGTGGTAGACTTGCCGATAGGCAGTTCGGCCATCGACTTTGCCTACGCCATCCACTCCGATATCGGCGACAAAATGTCAGGGGCCAAAATTAACGGCAAACTTTCGGCTATCGAGAGTATTTTAAAAGGCGGTGAAATAGTGGAAATTATAGTGAACAAAAACGCCAAACCCAACCACAAGTGGCTCGACTTCGTCAAAACCACCATGGCCCGCAAGCATATTAAGAACTCTAACTAAAAAGCAAATTGCAAATTTCTGAAAGCTGCAGATAAATCTCGCTTATCAAAAATTTGCAGTTTGCTTTTATTTTTTAGATACTGAAATTTTTGACTGAATATAAATCTTCGTCGATAGGAGTATCCTCGGCGACTTTGATTTCTTCAGGAGTGCGGTCATCAATCCCCGCCTTTGGCTCGCCGTAGCTTAAAGCGGAGGCGGCTTCCTGACTACTTGCCGCTGGTTGCTGGCTACTATTTTGAATCATATTCAAAATATCCTGCAAATCATCTTTTGAAAAGAATTCAATCATAAGCTTCCCCATACCCTCTTTTTCTTTTCTTTCAATCTTAACTCTGGTACCAAGAGACTCGGCAAATTTTTCTTCCAGAGCGCATATTTCCGGATCAAGAGCGGCATTGAATTTACGGACTCGCTCAATAGCGATCTTCCTGGCAGCAAGCTCGGCGTCACGCACATTCATTTTGCGAAGCATAATATCCTGGAACAAAACTTTTTGTTCTTCTGGCCGGTCAATGAGCATTAAAAGCGGGCGGGTGTGACCTTCGTTAATCTTGCCTTCCGAAAGTGCCGTAAGCATTGCTTCCGGCAAATCCAAAATGCGCATCGTGTTGGTTACATAAACCCGGCTCTTGCCGATTTTTTGAGCGATGTGATGATGCTTGAAGCCAAATTGCTCAGCCAGCTTTTTGAAAGCCTTGGCTCGTTCAACCGGGTTTAAATCTTCCCTTTGGACATTTTCAATAATTGCCAGTTCTAATTTCATCAAGTCGTCTTTGTTTTCTTCCCCTTCACCCATGCGGATAATTACCGGCACCTGAGAAAGTCCGGCCATTTTGGAAGCTCGGAGACGACGCTCACCGGCAATGAGCTCGTACTCCACTCCTAAGCCGCCTTCTTTGACGACTTCTTTACGGGTAACCACAAGGGCCTGTAACACTCCATATTGTTTAATCGATTCAGACAGAGCTCTCATTGCTTCTTCATCAAACTCCCGCCGCGGCTGGAACGGATTGGGCTTGATTTTGTCTACCTCCACCCAAAATATTGAGTTTTGGTAAAAATTTGAAGTATTGGACATGGTGCTATTTTACATTAAGTACTCTAAAAATAAAAGATAGAAATTTTGATTTTGGTGGATATTTAGGATAATATGTTTACAATACCCGCCTACGCAAAAAGCTACGGCGTGGCAAGGCCGAGGTGGCGAAATTGGTAACCGCAATCGACTCAAAATCGATCGTCGCAAGACTTGGGAGTTCGAGTCTCCCCCTCGGCACAAATGCAAAAATTAATCGTTATTCTCGGACCAACTGCTTCGGGTAAAAGCGATCTTGCCGTTTCGTTAGCTAAAAAATTTAATGGCGAGGTAATCTCAGCCGATTCAAGACAGGTATACAAAGGTCTGAATATCGGCACCGGCAAAATCACTAAAAAAGAAATGAGGGGAGTTAAGCATCACCTGCTTGATGTTGCCTCGCCTAAGAAACGTTTTACCGTCTCTGATTTTGTACACTCAACAAATCAAGCGATAGCAAAAATTGTTGAGTCCAAAAAAATACCGATTGTTTGCGGAGGCACGGGTTTTTATATTGACGCATTGCTCGGAGACAAACAAATTCCGGAAGTCCCGCCAAATGAAAAATTAAGAAAAGAATTGGAGAAGAGGTCAGCTGAAGAATTGTTTGAAATTTTGCAAAAACTTGATCCGGAAAGAGCTCGGACTATTGAAAAGCAAAACCCGAGGCGATTGGTTAGAGCGATTGAAATATGCAAGGAACTCGGTAGAGTTCCTAAATTCGAAGCACGAAATCCGAAATACGAAACTTTAAAAATAGGAGTGAAAGTAGGCGAGAAAGAATTAAAAATCCGGATAAACAAGAGAATACAAAAGTGGTTTAGACAGGGGCTCTTAAAGGAAGTCCAGAATTTACACAAAAAAGGTTTGTCTTGGAAGCGGATGGGAGAAATCGGTTTGGAATATAAAATCGTCGCTGGTTTCCTAAAGTCTCACCCTAAAGAAAAAGTGTCAAAGGCCGCCTTTGACACTTTACAGCTTAAAAAAGAAATGTCAGAAAAGACCTGGGCATACGCCAAACGCCAGATGACATGGTTTAAACGTGATAAAAATACAATATGGTTGTTGCCCAAAATTGGTTTAGTTGAAAAAGAAGTTAAGAAATTTTTATAAGGCGGGCTTCGCCACGCCGAAGGGACGCTACTGCGTACCGAAGGCGGGTGATGGAGGAATCGGACCCCCAACTAGCGTTTTGGAGACGCTCGTTATACCACTTAACTAATCACCCAACACAGAGAATGTTAACAAAAATAGCCGTTTTGGGCTAGTTTGATTTTTACCCCGTTTTTTTAAATTTTATATCTTCTTCGCAATCAGCGCCGATTCTACATTATCAATAATTTCAGTGGGAGAAACCAGCGCCTTGGTCAGATATCTAAATGCCCCCAATTTCATGCCCTTCTCTATATCTTCCGGCCGATTTAGATTTGAAAGGATGACAACCGGGATATCTTTAAGTCCCGGGTCAGCCTTTATTTTTCCAAGTATGGCAAACCCGTCCATACCGCCGGGCAAGAGCAGGTCAAGAAGTATGATATCCGGTATTTCTTTCTCTAATGCCAAAAAGGCTTCCTTGCTGTTGGCTGCGCTTATCAAACTGCAGCTGAAGCCGGCAAACTTGGCCGAAATCATATTAGAAAAAAACATATCATCTTCAATAAAAAGAATTTTCTTGCCAGATAAAATGTCTTTGTTATTCATAACCTGCCGTTTAGGCTATTTTACCATATCTATGGTGTCATTTACCACTCCGTTGTCCCCGACCGAAACTTCAGATTCAAATACAGTGACGAGATTTGAGCCGTCAATCTTTTTTATTTTCAGTATGTAATCCCCTTTAGCGGTCTTAAGGAAGAATTTGCCGCCTTTAATAGTCAGGGCTTTGGCGACCGTAACCTGCGGAACCTGCTTCGGACTGAGCTCCAGCAATAAGCCGGCAGTGTCCATTTGGCCGCTTAGAATCCGGCCCCAGAGTTTTTGGCTCGGCAAGAATTTCTTGAGGAGAGCGAGAGCGATATAGAGGGCGCTGAAGAGTCCGTTTAGTAGAGTCGGGCGGGAGATGAGGTTGAACAGGATGAAGGCAAAGCCCGACCAGAACAGGAGATTGAGAAAGATTTGGATCGCCCGCTCCAAGTTTGGATGGAACTTGATAATTTTCTGCTTTTCCTCTTGGTTCCAGTCAAAAGCCAGAGGGTCCATTGGAATATTCGGAGCCAAGAGATCGCCGGGTTTGTCAATCTCAATCATTTCGCCGTGATAAACGTTGTTAAAAATACCGTCATTGATACCAAGGACCAATTTGGAAGGAAAAGCGTAATGAGTCTTGCCGGCTCTGATATAGTATCGGCCATGCTTGTCCAAAAAGCCGAAGCGGCCGGAGAGGTCGGTGACGGATTGCTCCACCACTTTGCCGGAAACTGCGTCTATGAGTTCCACGATGGCCGGGTCAATCGGCTGTTTAGTAATGCTGTCATAAACGGTGCCCCAGTATCTCCTTCTCTTCCGGAGTCCCAAGCTGGTTAAGAGCCCTTGGAGCAGGCTCAACATCGTCAGTCCAAAATCGGACAGGCTCTTGAAGTTGCCTATGACAATCGCCTGGGAGCCAAGGGAGTATTGCAACATCAAGATTGAGGGGGCGATGAGGAGAGTACCGATGCTAGTGGAGACTTCCGGGTCTATAGGGATCTTGCGGAGTTCTTCCTGGCCGGCTCGGCCGAGGTCAATAGCGGCCCCGATTGATTTTTCTGCAAAGACGACCGTTGCATCTATAGCGCTGCCGATTATATCAGCTACGATTTCGCCTCCATCTACAATTTCATCAATAATGTCTTCTATAATCGGAATAATGGGAGGAAGCCCTTCGACAGGCTCAGGGTCTTCAAGAGGAGGTTCGGAAGGGGGATTCTCAATTACGGGCGGTTCAATAGGGGGCGGAACGACCGGGGGCGGAGGTTCAACCGGAGGCAGAGGCGATATAGGAGGCAAGGTCGGCGGCTGTACCGGCGGCAATACAATTGAAGGGCCACCGACTTGTATCAAAAGAGAGTCGTAGATGGTGGAGCTGTCGCCGAGTATTTCAACCCTGGCCAGATAGTTTCCGGCAACAGGATATGAGCAGATGGCATCGGTCTTTATATTCTTGCGGGGCGTGTTTTCAAAGATTGCTTCATAAATGCCGTCTGCTGTGGCATCGCTCTCGCAGTCAAAGCGGTAAGTGATTTTGTCGCCCGGTTTTTTGCCTGAGACCGAACCTTGTAGATATATATTTTGTCCAACCAACACATTGCCGAGCGATCCGAAATATTTCTCTCCGTCAAGGGAAGCGGTGATGATGACACCGAGCCCCGTGTCTCGGGGCGGTTTGCCCGGAGGCTCATCGGCCTTAAGCTTGCCGCTTACATAAATATCATCCGAGTATATCTGCGAAGGCAATCCGAACACATCATAATATTTTGCATAAACCGTGTAGGTGCCTGGCTGGCATATATTTTTCTCACACAAATTCCAATACGATAAATAATTGACGAATGGCAACACGGCTACGCTTGCAAATCCCGGAGTGTTGGAGAGCGCCATAGTGCGGGCGTTAAACGGAGCAGATAAAGTCAGAGCCGTTATAGACGAAGTAGTGGTCGCAGTACCTCCATTGATCAAAACCCCGGCTGGAGTTCCCCCGCCTCCTCCTCCGCCGTTACTATGCGAATCGCCTCCGGGCGGAGAAGGAGTGTCAGAAACCGGGCAGGCAGAGGTGGTTTGAGAGGCGGTGGCGGCTGAAGTCTCAACGTTGTTTGCGTTGCGGGACTTCACTTCAAAATTATACGAGGTGTTACAGGTGAGTCCGGTATTTATGTAGCTGGTATCGGTAATCCAACCGGAGTTGGTGGAGAGAGTGGTATTGGTAACGTAATATTCAGTGCCGTCAGGATTGGAATTAGCGCTCCAAGAGAGCGTGATTTGAGTAGCTGAGTCTGCAGTGGCGGTAACGGAAGAAGGAATGTTAGCCAGGGTATATATTTCCGCCTGGGTAGAAGAGGCTGTTGTGTTTGGAGTGGGAGCACTGTCTCTCGCTTGCACTTTGTAGCCGTAACAGCGGTTTGGTTGCAATCCAGAATCGGAATATGAGGTGCCGGCCTGCCAGCTGCCGGACGTGCCGCCGGTGCCGGCATTTGAAGCGCAATCATAGTAGCCGAAGAGATAATTGACTGTCGGATTCCCGACATCCGTCGCCGTGCTTGCCGTCATGGAGATTTGGGTGGAGCTGTCCGGAGCCGGAGCAGTAGCAAAAGTCATGGGGTCGGGAGAGGGCGGAGTATTGTCGTAAGTGGAATCATAAGTGAGAGACGGATATTCCGAGTATGAGTTGAATAGGGTGCCGTCGCCGAGCGCCATGCGGAAGAAGTATGTCGCTCCGTCAACCAAGTTTGATATGTTGAGCGACCAATCAAATTCCAAAATGGCATTAGCCAGAGCGGCTACCGGATTCAATCCGGACGGATTGGCTTCTTCGTAAGTGGCTGACGTGTCGGAAGTAGAGAGAAGAT
>CAYQIR010000021.1:534-1653 GCA_964417625.1 uncultured Candidatus Saccharibacteria bacterium | reverse complement strand
AGAAGGTTGGAAGATAGCGCGGTGGAGGTGGAGACGGAGGAGTTGTTGTAGAATTGAACCACAGATGAAGTGTAAATTTCCTCCGAACCGAATGATGAGCTTGGATCTTCGCTTGCATATTTTCTAACTCTGATCCAGTCCCAATATGCTTCGTATGTTTGTCCACCAAAAGAATCATCATATCTTTCCCCTATAACCACCGGCTCGGACGAAACAACGTTTGATATGTTTGATACAGATTGGTAGCTTGCGCCAGTGTTGTAATTTCTTACGCTTAAATCAACTTGCGTTCCTGACTTTACAGTTATCTTCTCAAAGAAATTAGTTGCAGAAGGAGCTGTAGCGGCAATCCCGACCCAGCTTCCATTGTTTCGGTAATAGTCAGTTGACGGATGATGTAGGTATCCGATATTGTTGCTTGAAGTTAGATAAAATCCCAAGCCCATATATCCATTTGTAGCAAGAGTCACATAACGCTCCTTGGCCTCAAGTACATACCCGCTTCCGAATGTCGAGATTGAGGTAAGTCTTCCTGTTGTATTTGTTCCCTTTAACTCTCCCCCGGTCACGCTCCAGCCGGTTGAGTCGGTAACTGTCCAAAGCGATGTATCAATGCCGCTCCCGCTAAAATCATCGCCGAAATTAAAAGTGCTGGATATAGAGCTCGATGCCGCTGCTGATGCATTTCCATAATACATATAGATCGTAGCTGTAGAATTTGCCGGAATTGAATCCGCCTCTATCCATACCGTAGCGGAGGAGGATAAGGTAGATGCCTCAACCCAATGATCAAGAAGGGTTCCGGAGGAATTAGTAAATCTCAAATCATCAAAATCAGTCTGCATATCGCTATCATATGCAACTGTTGTGCTTGCCTGGAAATTTGTGAGCGTTGAAGCGGTATTATTAGTAATCGTGATGGGCTTGCGCCTTGTCCAATCAGAATCCCACCAGCCAACAAACCCATAAACCGGGCCCACATTTGACCACGTCCCCAACACGTTTGTCGCCGTCTGAAGATTGAATGTCTGGGAGAGCGCCGGCAAAGGATACGTACCGACCAAAATGCTCATGCGCAAACGGAGAGGATTGAGGAGAGAATTGACGGTGAGAGCCGTA
>CAYQIR010000021.1:0-524 GCA_964417625.1 uncultured Candidatus Saccharibacteria bacterium | reverse complement strand
GCCGGGAGTAATTGAATTGGCGTTGGCATACCATCGAAATGAAGAGGACCCTGATTGGGAATATAACGGGTCAAAGTTCCAGTTTATATTGTTTCCTGAATTGGTAGTGTTAGTGCCATAGGCATTGATAGCCGTGGCATTGATATTGTTTGAGTCTTTTACATCCAAGTAACTGATAGTCCGGGTGCCTTGAGGGTCAAGGAGCCATTGGGTACCGTTTGAAGAAGAACGGAGGGAAAGGAGGTTGGAAGCCGCTCCGGAGAGAGTCATCGTGCCGAGTATTGTTTGAGTGGAGCCGGAGGCGAAAGTTAAGGTATCAGTGGTAGAAGTTGATTTGGTGAAGTTGTTGAAGGTGAAGGAACCCGTGATAGATTGACTGCCTCCGGTCAAAGAGACGGTGCCGGAGTTGTGGGTAAAAGTGGCAGCCGATACTTTAGAGAGATTGCCTGCCAGATCAAGGGTGCCGGCTAGCGAAGTGAAGGTGCCGGAGACCGAGAGATAGAGGTTTCGCTAATCATAATCTT
>CAYQIR010000020.1:0-12227 GCA_964417625.1 uncultured Candidatus Saccharibacteria bacterium | reverse complement strand
ACAAAGCCATTTTTTGTTATACGAAAAAAGAAAATGAGTTTTTGGCTTGACAGATTTCGTGGGTATGCTATACTTTTACCAGATGACTGATCAGTAGCCAGAGTGCCGTATCCCACTGTCCCGACGGGAAAGTGAAGTTAGCCTCTGGTGACAATGCCGCCAAGGGCGCGCCGCGTCGCGATGGTGTGAGCTGGAAGGGGAGCTTTTAAATCCCGCCGGTCTCAGGCGGCCATCGCCGTTTCGTTTGCTTCGGCGCCGCCAGGGCGGTCGAGCCCAGGTACCTGGGCTGTGTGCCGGCGGTCGGCGAATGTCTGAGGGGGACCGATGTGGACCCCCAATAACGGCACCTCGCCGGCCAGCCGGTCGGATGAGTTGGTTAGTTCGCGTCCGGGCCGCTCTTTCCTTCGGGATTGAGCGGCCTTTACTTTTTGCATAATTCATAATTCATACCCCATAATTCATTTTTTGTGTTATACTATTCACTAATTACTAATAGCTAACATCTATTTATATGGAAATAACCACAATAATTTTGGCTCTCATTGCAGTTGTAATTATCTGGTTTATTTTTGCCTACAACCGCTTCGTGCGCCTTATCACTCGCGCTAAAGAAGCGTGGAGCGACATTGAGGTGCAGATGAAGCGGCGCTACGATCTCATTCCAAACTTGGTCAATACCGTCAAAGGTTATGCTACTCACGAATCATCGGCTTTTGAAAATGTAACGAAGGCTCGCGCGGCTGCGATGGGGGCTGGCACTTTGGCCGAAAAAGCGGGCGCGGAAAATATGCTCGCCGGCGCTTTGAAATCATTGTTTGCTGTTGCCGAGGCCTACCCGGATTTGAAAGCCAATCAAAACTTTTTGGAACTTCAGCGCGAACTCTCGGATACGGAAAATAAAATACAGGCCGCTCGCCGATTTTATAACGGCAATGTCCGCGACTTGAACATCGCAACCAGTACTTTCCCTTCAAATATCGTGGCAAAAATATTCAACTTCGCTCAAATGGAATTCTTTGATTTGGAAGGTAGCGAAGCTGCCCGTGAACCAGTCAAAGTCCAGTTTTAATTTTTTCTATGGAAATAAAAGATAAGGAATTGCACAGAGTCACTGCGACTGCTGTTATTTATAAACCCGATTTCACTTATCTCATTACCAAGCGCTCGATGCATAAAAAGGTAATGCCGGGCAAATGGACGGTGCCGGGAGGCGGACTCAATGTTGACGATTACATCAATACTCCTCCGAGCACTAAAGGCGCGCAGCAATGGTATGGTGCGCTCGAAAAATCTCTCCGCCGGGAAATAAAAGAAGAGGTCAATTTGGAAATAGAGAAACCGGAATTTTTGGTGGATCTGACCTTTATAAGGCCGGATGGTATCCCGGTTATTTGTTTCAGTTATTTTGCCAAATATTTATCTGGTGAAGTAAAACTGGACGAGGACGCTACCGATTTCAGATGGGCCACTGTCGGGGAGGCTAAAGATTATGATTTGATTGACGGTATATTGGGAGAGATTGAGGAAGTGGAGCAGATTTTGCAGAATCGGGGATAAAAACTTCTAAAAATTTTGCCAAGTTTTAGATACGTGATAAAATGAATCGCCTTTATTAATTATTATTGGAAAATTCATATGAATACAAAAAATGTAACTATTTATTCTACGCCGACTTGTCACTTTTGCCATTTGGCCAAAGAATTTTTTCAAGAGAAGGGTGTTAAATATACCGAGTATGATGTCTTGAGCGATATTCCAAAAAGGCAGGAAATGGTAGAAAAAAGCGGCCAGCTTGGCGTGCCGGTAATAGTTATCGACGGCCATGTGACAGTTGGCTTTGACGAGCCGGAAATTGCTTCGTTGCTCGGCATATAAAACAAAATAACGAAAATTTTGATCGCTCCTCCCTAAAGGGTTCCCACGCGACTCAAAATTTTCGTTATTTTGTTTTTCCCTCTCTTGTTGTAAGAGAGGGCAGGGTGAGTTATGATATTCACATGCAACCCGAAGAAAAAGAAATGCTGAAAAAGACTCTTGAACTGTCTCAAGAGAATAATAAGATGTTGCACTCTATCCGCCGGAGCATGGTCTGGGGCCGAGTAATGAGAATCGTATACTGGGTAATCATCATTGGCGCGGCGGTCGGCATCTATTATTATATCGAGCCCTATATCGACGGGGCGGTAGATGCTTACGGTAATTTCAAAGGCGATCTCAAGAGTTTTGGCGATTTGTTCAAACTCAATCAATAGTGTATAAAATAGAAGCTCGTCGAGATAAGCCGATATAGGAAAATGCCTAGATAGCTCAGTTAGTAGAGCATTCCCCTGAAGAGGGAAGGGTCGTCAGTGCAAATCTGACTCTAGGCACACTGTTAGATTCCAAAATAAAAAGGTTCGCAACCCCATTCTTGCCAGGAAATGGATTGCGAACCGGTCTTATTGCACCAACTGGGGTGCTGGAGACAGGGAATTGCCGTGCACATTCCCCATCACTATTTTTTTACCTCGTGAGTGGGGCTGTACTCGATTGCTCCAACATCTGTTCAATCTCAGTCTATAGGTTGGCGCGTTGCCGAAAACGGCGATTATGGTGCCCAAAATTTTCTCTCCAGGCCTCATGTGACCGGGGCAGTTAAACCGCACTGAATAAAGCACTTTCTCACCTATCCAGTACTCCTGGTGAAGCGGTGCTTTTTGGACGGCGGTTAGGATCATAAAGTTCCTCTCTAGGTTATTAAGGTAACATAATTTTAGACAATTTGGCATAGATTTTAATAAGTAATAGTTTTTGATACTATAAGCGCATGAAACTAGGGACCATATTAAGCCGATTTGTTTACAAAAACATTTGCAAACCGGTATTTTTTGCTTTTGATCCAGAGTTTGTCCATGACCGGATGACTGGGGCGGGTGAAATGCTCGGGCGTTTTCGTTGGTCAAAATATTTAGTCCGCAAATTGTTTTCTTACGAAAACCGGTCCTTAGAACAAGATTTGTGGAGCATAAAATTTAAAAATCCCGTCGGACTTTCAGCCGGTTTTGATAAAGACGCTCAGCTGTACCCAATAATGGGGAGTGTCGGGTTTGGTTTTGCTGAAGTGGGGACAATAACTTTCGGCGCTTACGACGGTAATCCTAAACCGCGTCTTTATCGGCTCCCAAAGTCGAAAGGTCTCGTGGTGTATTATGGTCTCAAAAATATGGGGGCGAAAGCGACAATTGGGTCTCTACAGAAAAAAACAAAAAATATTCCCCAAGTGATATCGATGGGCAGAACTAATTCCAAAGAAACGGTGGCATTGGAAAAGGGCCTGGCTGACTACTTGAATTGTGTTAAAGAATTTAAAGCTTCAGGGGTGGGTGATATTTATGAAATCAATATTTCTTGCCCCAACACTTTTGGCGGGGAACCGTTTTTTGACGAAGCAAATTTAGAAAAACTTTTGGCTGGCATCCGCGCATTGGATGTTTCAAAGCCGATTTTTATAAAAATGCCAATCCATCTGCCTTGGCTGGAGTTTAAGAAAATAGTGGATATAGCCCTGCGTTTCGGGGTGGACGCACTCACCATAGGCAATCTAGCCAAAGATCGCGACGGAGTGAAAGATAAAATCCCAGACAATGTCTCCGGCGGTTTGAGTGGCAAATTGACCGAGAAGCTTAGTAATGATTTGATTTCGGCGACTTATAAATATTGCGGCGATAAAATAAAAATAATCGGAGTCGGAGGCATTTTTAGCGCCGAAGATGCTTATGAAAAAATCCGCCGTGGTGCTTCACTCGTCGAGCTTATTACCGGCATGATTTATGAAGGGCCGCAACTAATCGGTGAGATAAACAAAAAGTTGGCGCAGTTTCTAGAGCGCGATGGCTATAAAAATATAAGCGAGGCGGTCGGCACGCTTTAATTCATCAGGGCCTGCAGTCCGTCCCAAATGCCATTACCGTCGGTGTCGCGGACTTTGGGGTTGGTTTTGTTGCACGCTTGGCCATCTGTTGTGGCCAAACATTCTTCATTATAATCCGCTAAACCGTCATTATCTTTATCTTCCGTATAGCGTATTATCCTGTCATTCAATTCTTCTTTGGAGGCTGTGCCTTTGCCGGCAGTCGCGCCTTTGGAGGGGCTAAAACTGAGAAGTTTTAAACTGCTATCCTGGCTTTTGAGGAAATAAATGATTGCTCTGGAACGCCTGATCGCAGTCTCGTCTTCTTGAATTTGAAAATCGCTCGCCAGTATTATCTGGTTTTCATCGCTCCAGACATTTGTAAAATCTTCTTTTTTCAAAGCGCTGCCGTAAGCATAGGCGGCACCCATACGCCCCTGGCAATCAATCGTGGTTTTCACGTCTTCGCAAACTGGCGCAACTTTATAAACCACGCTCCGGACCCCCTCCAAATTTTGGTCCTTGTTGTATCTAAGATATTTTTGGAACAAGGCCCAAGCGACATCTTTGGGCGCGTTGGATAGAGGCAGAGTCTGCTCGGGTATTTGGAAATCAATACCATTTTCGGTATTTGTAGTTGGGGTGCTGGTCGCAGTCGGAGAAAAAGCGGTTTTGCCGCCCACAAACAGCAAACTGACGGCTATCATCAACCCAATCAAAACCAATATAAGTGTTTTTTTGTTCATGTTGGATAATATAGCATAAAGTAAAAACTTTTTAAGTCCTCACCCCAATCCAGATTTTAGTATAATGTTACGTATGCTCGCCCCCTCTCCTTGTCAAGGAGAGGGGATAAGGAGTGAGGATTTCGATGAAATCAAAAATCAAAAAAATTTTAAGCAAGTCTGAACTATTGGTAATCAAAAAATTGAACACGCCGCACAAAGTGCAAGATTTTTTGGACAAGATGCCGTTTAATTTTGAAAAAACCGGAGAGACTTATATGTCGCCCCGGAGGGTTTTGCGGGAGAAAAAGATGCATTGCTTTGAAGGAGCGGTTTTTGCCGCTCTGTGTTTGCGCTATCACCGCTTTGAAAATTATCTTCTTGATTTCAAAGTAAAAAATTTGAAAAAAGACAGCGACCATACGGTTTGTCTTTTCAAAGTTGGTAAATTTTGGGGGGCGATTTCCAAAACCAATCATTCGGTTTTGCGCTATCGCGACCCGATTTATAAAACGCCGCGCGAACTCGCCATGTCTTTCTATCACGAATATTTTTTGGACAGCGGCGAAAAGACTTTGTCATCATTTTCCAAACCGTTTGATATTTGGAAAAAGTTCGGAACAGATTGGGTAATAGCCGAAAAAGATTTGGATGAAATCGCCGAAACGCTTGATAAATCTCCACATTTCAACTTTGTACCCAAAGAGAATTCCAAATTTATAAGGAAGGCCGGTAATACCGAGATTAAAGGAGCGTCTATAACGGAGTGGCAGGCTTAAACTTGCTGCCTCGGATTATTTTGTTATCATTGTTTCAATGAAAAATCAAATCATGTTTTTGTTGGCGGGGGTTGTGGTGGTAGCTTTGGGTATTTTTGTTTTCAACTATCAGCCTAAAGCGGCTCTGCCTTTGGTATCGGCGGACGGTAAGATAGATGGCGAATATGCAGTAGAAGGTGTAATGCAGCTCGGGAAGCCTTATGTTTGCAAATTTGAACGCGCCGACGCCACTTCCAAAGTGACTGGTCTTTTACATATAAACGAAGGTAAAATGTATGGTGAATTCCGGATCAAAACCGATTTGGTAAAAGACGAGTTCAACAGCTTCTTGGTGCTAAACAAACAGGCCTACACCTGGACTTCCCTTGGTAACCTCGGCTATAAATCGGCGATTGCCAAAAGTGCTACCAAAAACGCGTCTTCGGAGCAACAATCTCAAATAATCGGCACTCGCGACTTGACGGCTTACAAATGCGAACCATGGACGGAAGCGGATGACTCCGTTTTTGAACCGCCGAGCTGGATAACTTTTACCGAGTTAAAAGATTAAAAACCAAAATCTACTACTGGATATCCACAATTAGTTTGCTTGACCGCATGTTTTATCAGGTGTACTGTTTAATTTCAGAAGTTAACTCAATCCTGAAAGGTCCGAAGAATGACCCAGTTTGCGTCCCAACGAAGCAAAGATTGCCCGAAGCAGGCGCATAGCGAAAGAAAAGGTCGTCGGAAGAGGAGAAGGAGAGTAGACTCTCTTGCTCCCCGGAGAGAAGCTCTCCGGGTGGAGATGAGAAGTTTTCATTCTCTGTAGTCAGGTAGGAGTAGGGTCGGGCCGCTGCGGTGTTATCCACAGCGGCCCTTTGATTGCTTTATTTTTTAATTAGATGTATAAAGATGAAGGAAATGTGAAGTACACCTCCCCCAGTAAAGGACGCGGAAAAAGATGCAAAGTTTGAAAAGCAGGATTTACGTGCCGTCGGTTTTCTGGAGTCTGAATCCGACACCCCCCTACCTCAGAAGTACGCTGTTGGAGCAGCGCTTCTTGCCGCCTGTGTCGCCGAAAAAGCTGGAAATCGGCGACAGAAAAGAGGAGAAAAAGCCGAACTAACCCCCCAACTCCATCGTTGCTGGAGGAACAAAGCGCTCTGCTATTCATGGCTGGGCGCTTCTCTTGGTGCCAAAATCTTTTACGAGATGTATAATTAGGCCATGGACGGCAAATACAAAGACTCTAAGTTTATTTTTGTAATAGGCATAGGCGGTTCCGACCTGGCTTCCAAGGCGGTTTGGAGCGCCGTGACTATGCACCGGAAAACCGATAAAAAAATTTTATTTCTGGAATCGCCGGACGCGCGCGAGTATGAAGAAGCGGCAAACATTATTAAAAATAAAATCAAACGTCCGGAAGAGGCGGTTTTGATAGCCGTGAGCAAATCCGGCAAAACCGAAGAAACCCTCACTGCTTACAGCAAAATTTTTGATATTTTAAAGAATAAATTCAGCGGAATCAATGACAGAGTTATTGTCATCACGACTGAAAATACTCCATTATGGAAGATGGCAGAGGAGCACAAAGCGAAGAAACTGGCCTGGGAGGGCGATGTCGGCGGGCGGTTTAGCGCTTTTACCCTGCCTCATACTACGGTCCTTGAACTAGCGGGTCTCAATGCTTATGATTTTGTCATAGGCGGCAAAGAAATGGCGAAATTGTGCGATGCGGATGCGGAAGACAATCCGGCCAAACATCTTGCCGCTGAAATTTTCAATAATTACAAAAAAGGAGTAAATATTTTAGATTTTTTCATATTCAATTCGGAACTGGAAGATTTGGGAAAATGGTGCCGACAGCTCATCGCTGAAAGTTTAGGACTAATCACCCCCACCGTTTCCATCGGGCCTGTTGACCTGCATTCAATGCTGGAGCTTTATCTCGGCGGCCCTAAAAACAGATTCACTCTCTTTGTAAGATCGCTTTCCGAGATTTTAGGCGGGGTCAACGAATCTGCCTATCAAAATATGCTAAAAGCTTATACAGAAGCGGCATTGCCGTTTGAAAAATATGAAATGCCGGAAATCAGCGAGAAAGAATTGGGTAGTTTTATGGCCTACATGATGGAGACGACTATATACTTGGCGGAGCTGCTTCAAATCGATCCTTACGACCAACCGGCGGTGGATAATTATAAAAAATCTTTATCTAATTTATGAATATATTATTTGACATTGGGGCTTCCAAAACCAGAATCGCTTTTTCGGCAAGGAACGACAGCTTTGAAGAGCCGAGAGTTTTGCCGACCTCCGAAAATTATAACGAGGGCTTGCGGTCTTTCCTGGAGATAGCAGACAAATTGGCCAATGGCCGGGAAATAAAAAAGGTGGTCGGCGGCATGAGCCGAAGCATTCCCAATTGGACTTATGAAAAATTTAAAAACAATGTAGGCAATGCTTTGAAAACCGACGTGTTGGTGGAAAACGATTCGGCCATGGTTGGTTTGGGGGAGGCCAATTTCGGCGCTGGCCGAGGATTTGAAATAATGGCTTATGTAACCGTTTCCACCGGTGTTGGGGGGGCGCGGATCGTAAACGGCAAGATAGACGGCTATGCGATCGGGTTTGAGCCGGGCAAGCAGATTATAGATGCGGCGACGGGCAAAACGCTGGAAGACATGATTTCGGGGCGGGCTTTGGCGGCCGAAACTGGCATGCACCCGACCGAAGTTACAGACCCGATGATTTGGCAAAAGCGCGCCAAATTTCTGGCTATCGGCCTCAATAACATCATCGTTGAATGGTCGCCTCACTGCGTAGTTATCGGCGGCTCTATGATTACCGGCCGTCCCGCAATCCCTTTGGATGAGACCGAAAATTATCTTAAAGAAATTTTAAAAATATTTCCGTCTATTCCGGTGATTAAAAAAGCCGAGCTCGGCGACTTCGGCGGGCTCTGGGGCGCCCTCACTTTTTTGTAATTTGCAATGAAAAAATATTCATTGATTTTTGCTTTGGCGTTTTTATTGAACTGGATTTGGGAAAATGCTCACAGTGTTTTGTATCTCGGCTACCAGGGCGGAGCGATCAGACCTGTTATTTTATTTGAAGCAGCGCTGATTGATGCATTACTCATTTCGGGTTTGGTTTTGGTCGCTCACAGATTCAAGTTGCAAACCTCGGCCTTTGTAATTATCGGGGGGTTACTCTTGTCTTTTGTTATAGAAATCTGGGCTCTGCAAACCGGACGCTGGCAATACAATGAGCTCATGCCGATTGTACCGTTTATCAATGTAGGTCTGACGCCTTTTATTCAACTCGCTGTAACCGGATTTTTGACTCAAAAATTATGCAAGATAACAACCAACAAATAGAAAAAGCGGTTTTTGGCGGCGGTTGCTTTTGGTGCACCGAAAGCGTTTTCAAAATGCTCCGGGGAGTGACGGCGGTGTACCCGGGCTATGCCGGAGGCCATACCGAAAACCCGACTTACACGGAAGTTTGTACCGGGGAGACCGGCCATGCCGAAGTGGTGGCGGTTGAATATGACCCATCTCTTATTAAATATGAAGACTTGCTGACAGTCTTTTTTGGCAGCCATGATCCGACTACATTGAATATGCAAGGTAATGACGTCGGCACCCAGTATCGGTCGGTGATTTTTTACACTACCGAAGAACAAGCAGAGGCAGCTAAAAACTTTATTACTGATTTGAATAAAACAGAAGCAGGCAAGCCAGTTGTTACTGTGGTGGAACCGCTCACAAACTTTTATCCGGCTGAAAATTACCACCGCGATTATTTCGCCAAGCATCCGGAGCAACCTTATTGTCAACTTGTAATAAATCCGAAATTGGAAAAAGTGCAGAAAAATTTTGCCAATTTGTTAAAATAAATAATATGAAGACAAATCCATTAACTCCTGAAGAAAAGAGGGTGATTGAGGAAAAAGGGACGGAAGCGCCTTTCTCCGGAGAATATGACAGTTTTTTTGAAGACGGCACTTATGTTTGCCGCAAATGCGACGCGCCGTTGTATCGCTCTGACGATAAGTTTGATTCACGTTGTGGCTGGCCCTCCTTTGACGATGAAATTCCTGGTGCCGTCAAAAGAACTACAGATAGCGATGGGGTGCGGACCGAAATCATCTGTACCAGTTGTGGGGCTCATTTGGGCCACGTGTTTCTCGGCGAGCAGCAAACTCCAAAAAATATCCGCCATTGCGTCAACTCAATATCTATGAAATTCGTGCCGAAGGAAACCAAGTAAATTTTTATACAACACGGCCATACCTCAAATTAAATTCACACTGATTTCATCAAATCATTGATATTTTTAAGTTGTGTGTCAATGGGTATCAAAGCAATTATTAACTAATTTAAATTTATGCTTACAACACTCGCAGTTATTCTGCTCATTTTGTGGATTTTGGGAGTTGTCGGCGCTTATACAATAGGTTGGTTCGTCCACATCTTGCTGGTAGCGGCGATAATCATGTTCCTCATCCGCATCATTGCCGGCCGCAATCCGGTAAAGTAAAAGACAGCTCCAGCATCTCAAGATCGCAGTGTCCCTGCGGTCTTTCTTTTTATATAAATTTGAGATAGATTATCGTCTGGAGGAATTACCTATGCACGAACACTGGACTGATGAAGAAAGAGAAGCGCTCAAAGCAACTTCAACTTTCGAAGGAACGGCGGAAGTGGCAATAGCGATATTGGTCCGTATGAAAGGTTTGGGACATCCGATTGTTCAAATCTGCGGTCCCATGTCTACAGGCGGACTCGGTAATCTGGAAAGAAATATGATCCGATTTCAGCAAGCTATCGACATAGCTACTGAAAGAGGACTCACCGTCTTCAACCAGATTCCATTCCAAGAAGCCATTATTCGAATCTGTAAATTCGAGGAAGGTCCGAGAGAGTACGACTGGGACATCCTTGAAATTTTCTACCGCAGGATTTTCGAGTCTGGTCACATCAGCAAGACTCTTTTCCTTTCCGACTGGCAGAGTTCTACTGGCGCCACTTGGGAGAGAAATCTGGTCACCAGATTGGGAATTCCCACAGAGGAATATCCACCGGAGTGGCTCAATGGTCATGCTTAGTACTTTCAACCAGAAGCTGGGATCGAGGGGTCTCAGCTTTATTTTTTGCCGAAATTTTAATACACTGGTCTTGTGAATAAAAGAAATAAAAAGGAAGAAGGTGTTGTTATATACCAAACAAAATCCGGAGCCATTGAACTCAAGGGTGATTTCAGCAAGGAGACTATCTGGGCAACCCAAGCACAAATTGCTGAAGTTTTTGATATTGATAGAACTGTTGTCACTAAACATATAAATAACCTATTAAAATCAAGAGAAATCAGTGGAAAAAGCAATGTGCAAAAAATGCACATTGCAAATTCAGATAAACCGACAACTATATATTCACTGGATGTTATTTTAGCTGTTGGCTATAGAACGAATTCTAAAAGGGCAGTTGAATTTCGTAAATGGGCGACCAAAACTTTGCGTAATTATATAGTGGATGGGTATGCCATAAATAAAAATCGTATTGCTAAAAATTATGAGCAATTTTTGAGCGTAGTTGAGAACATCAAGAAATTACTACCTGCCGGATCGGCTACAGAATCGAAAGATATCGTCGAGCTGGTTTCACTTTTTGCCGACACATGGCTTTCTCTTGATGCCTACGATAAAGAAGCCCTTCCGAAAGGAAAATTAACCAAGAAAAAATAGTCAGACTGATTTTGAATTTAATTTCAAAAAAATAATATGGCGAATATTTCGGTTGGCATTGCCGGACCGCAAATGCACCCCGAATAGCAGAACGAGATTCGCTACGGGGCATGCTTTTTGAAAACACTAGCAATAGCAAGCAAATTCCGTTCTTTTTTGAGATAAAACTCTCTCCGCCACTGCGTAGGGGAGTCGATTATGGATTTACTAAGGAGAATTTTTGGATAGTTAAGGATGTTAAAGAATAATCCAACTTTTCGGGTAAAGTTATACAAAAGAAAAACCGGAGGGGGTTAACCCTCCGGGTGATGCTAGTCATTGAGCTGCTCGCCGCAGCAGGGGCAGTAGTTCCACCTATGCTGAACATTTGGATCGCGCTGCTTGCGAAAGTTCAGCCACAAGCGGTGCTTGCCGCCCTGATGCTTGGGGTTGCAGAGCTTCTCCAGGTCCAGATGAGAAATAATCTCGCGGATTTCCTCCTCCGGAAGAACCAAAGCGGCCAAACCGCGCAACTCCTTCTGGTCAGCACCGCACCGGGAGCAGTAGCGCAATCCAGGCAAGCTGTGCCTCTTGTGGCACTTGATGCAATGCCCGAACATCTGCCTCACCGACTGAGAAGTGATCTTCACTAGAACCTCCTCTGCAAGTCGGTGCCCTGGCACATGAGCCGGCAGGTCTCCTCGAGAGAGGTAAACCGCATGCTCGCGGCAACGCCCGAGACATCCTCCGTGTCGACCTTGCCGTCGATCACGTTCCACTCCCAGCCCTTCGGCAGGGAAATGTTGATGTTGGGGAGGTAGGCAAACTGCGCGCCGTCCCCGTGAATCCGCCGGATCGCCACGAAGGCGATCATGTTGTTGTGATTGCTCACACGCAACTCCTTGGATCAAGCCAAGGAGATTACGTGCAAGCGATTAGCTCGTCACGCTCCTTGACAGGAGCCAGTTCAGTGGCTCAGGCTGGAAACCAGCCCGGAAAACAGCCGAATATGAGAAAGAACTAGCATGTATATAGGTTAGCATAATTATATAGTATTGTCAACCATTGCTATGGCACATTCAACATTGAATCGCAACACTCATGACTTCTAATGGGGTCGACCA
>CAYQIR010000019.1:5782-12409 GCA_964417625.1 uncultured Candidatus Saccharibacteria bacterium | reverse complement strand
GATGCCGCCGCTGTAGGTCGCGTGGAGCGCTGTGAATACCTGCTCCATCGCCTTTCCCCGGTTTTAAGTATTTTGCCTTCGTTTATAAGCCCGATAAGTTCTCTTTGAATGGTTTTTTCACTACAACCAACTATATTCGGTGCTATGTCTTTGATGCTTGAAGCATTATGTCCTTTAATAAAATCTAAAATTTTGTTTTTTCTTAAATATTTTCTTTTGTGCCCATTTCCGTTTTCGGGAATATTTTTGATCTCATTTTTATTAAAATTACCCGCCTTTTGGCCGAAGACAGGCTCAAGTTTCTTGAATTCCCGGCTATTCGCACGGACCAGAGTTTCTGTCTCAAGATGATTTGCAAATACGCTTTGTACGGAAACCGTTTTACTTTCTTCAAATCTTTCAGCAAATTTACTGAGCGCCGACAAGAAAGACTGGAACTCTTCTTTCAAAATACTTCCGTTCATTTTTGAAATCAATCCGGAAACTGATGCAATATCTAAAATAGACATTAGTTCCAGAGAATTTTTTTCAATCTCTGCCAAGAGCTTTTTGTTGTCTAAAAAATTAATGTCCTT
Organism: uncultured Candidatus Saccharibacteria bacterium; assembly: GCA_964417625.1. Lineage (GTDB taxonomy): Bacteria > Patescibacteriota > Minisyncoccia > Phycocordibacterales > WO2-35-19 > CAYQIR01. Next base: position 11,834 of record CAYQIR010000019.1, on the reverse strand, counting down.
AAGATTAATAGACATGGAAACCAGTTCTAAAGACAGGCTTTTTATCTTTGTCCTCAATTCGTCGTTTTTGTCTATAACATTAGCAATTAAGAAAACAGCCGAAACCAGCCTGGTAGATTGGTTATATATATTTACGAAATCAATGTTGTTTTGGTTTATATTATTCATGTTCATTTATATAGGACACTATGTTACCAAATATAGTGTCCTATATATTTTATCTGTCCTTTAAATTCTACGCCATAGGACATAAAAAGTCAAGTATCTGCAGTAGTCTTATATCAGGAAGGATATTCTGTCTTTTATGGGAAGTCAAGCGAAAAGCCAAAGACGGCCTTCTTGGACCGGAGCAGTTTGAAGGCCGTCTTTGGCTTTTCATTAGTCATTGGCGGGGTCGATGTTTTTTGTGATATAATTTGCGTATGGGAAGAAAGAAGAGCAAGAAAGAAAACAAAGAAGGAGTGTCCGAATCCAAAAAATTAAAAGACGAAACCGTATCCTGGATTTTTGCCGTATCTTTCTTTGTGATTTTTATCATCTCAATCTTGGCGCCGTTAGAAATGGCCGGGGGGGTTGGCAACAAGGCATACGGGATTTTAAAAATTTTATTCGGATTTGGGTATTTTCTGCTCCCGATTTTATTCGTCCTGTTATCCGTTTCTTTCGCCAAATCCATTAAGCACGCTTTTGGTGCTACCCGCGCCGTCGGATCATTCTTGTTTTTGCTATCCTCTCTCGCCCTCCTGGATCTAACTTTTCTCGGCAAAGGGGGCTTGGTCGGGAGCATGCTCCAAAAGCCGCTGGTCAAACTTTTTGATGTTTACGCCACTGCCATTATTTTAGGGGCGATTGTTATCATCAGCATTCTCGTTATCCTGGATGCCGCCATCAACTTTTCCCCGATTGCTAATCTATTTAGGAAAAAAGAAGAGGAGGAACCGGAGACTGAAGCAAAAATATTAAGCGGCGGAGAACCGATCAAAGAGTCCTATCAAGAAAAAATGATTCCCAAAGCCGCTGCTCTCCAGAATAAAATCGCTCCTCAAATGGAAGAGGGCAGCGAGCTTGGCATCTTCAAAAACAGCATTTTGTTTAAACCTTTCACCCCGCCGCCACTCAGCTTATTGGAAAGAGACCGGGGTAAGCCGGAGGTCGGCGACATCAAAGCCAACGCCAACATCATCAAAAGGACTCTGCAGAATTTCGGCATCATTGTCGAAATGGACGAAATTTCCATCGGCCCTTCGGTCACCAGGTATGCCCTTAAACCGGCCGAGGGGGTTAAACTTTCCAGGATATTGGGGCTCCAAAATAATTTGGAACTGGCCTTGGCCGCCCATCCGGTCCGTATTGAAGCCCCTATTCCCGGCAAATCGCTGGTCGGCATCGAGATACCCAATATGACCAAGACGACTGTCGGCCTGGCTTCGCTTTTGTCTCAGGGCGAATACGCCAATTCGGAAAAACCGCTGATGGTCGCCTTGGGCAAAAGCATTTCCGGCTCGTCTATTTTTGCCAATTTAGGCAAGATGCCGCACCTGCTCATCGCCGGAGCGACAGGAAGCGGCAAGTCGGTTACCATTCACGCTATCATCAATTCTCTCCTCTTCCGCAATTCTCCCGAGAACCTCAAATTCATAATGATTGATCCGAAACGGGTGGAGCTGACTTTGTACAACAAAATACCGCACCTGCTCACCCCGGTAATTACCGACGCCAAAAAAGTCATCATGTCTCTCAAATGGGCAGCCAAAGAAATGGACCGCCGATATGATATATTGGAAAAAAATAAGGTACGGGACATAGAGTCTTACCATAAAAATATCCTGACGCCGCTCATGGATAGATTCAAGAAAAATCCGGATGCCCAAACCGGCGAGTCCCCGGACATCATGCCTTATATAGTGGTTGTGATTGACGAGCTGGCCGATATCATGCAGGCCTATCCTCGAGAGCTTGAGTCGGCCATAATACGCCTGGCCCAGATGAGCCGAGCCGTCGGCATCCACCTTATCCTTTCCACTCAGCGCCCGTCGGTCAACGTCATCACCGGCCTCATCAAGGCCAACATCCCGACCCGCATCGCCCTGCAAGTCGCCTCCCAGTTTGACTCGCGCACCATTTTGGACGCGGCCGGAGCCGAAAAACTTTTGGGGGCCGGCGATATGCTCTACCTTTCCGGTGAAATGTCCAAGCCGATCCGGCTCCAGTCGCCTTACATTTCCGAAACCGAAGTCAAAAAAGTCACCGAGTACCTGGTGAAAAATTCAGAGAGCGAAGCCCCGACTGAAATAAATATGGAAGCGGATCATTCTAAAAACGTCATCTTTGAATCAGCGATAGACGAGGGTGCTCCCGAGGATGACCTCTATGAAGAAGCCCGGGAAACCGTAATCCGGGCCGGCAAGGCTTCCACATCATATCTACAAAGAAAGCTCAGAATAGGTTATGCTAGAGCTGCAAGATTGATGGATCTTTTGGAAGAAAGAGAAATTATCGGAGGCGGCGACGGCGCCAAGCCCCGGGATGTGCTTGTGAAGCCTGAAGGCGGGTTTGTAACAGATCAAGAAGAAAATGAATCAATATAAGTTTGAAAGCGGATTTAATGTGAGAAGATTTGTAATCATTCTTTCGGCCGTATTGCTAGTCTGCTACGGAATATTCAACGCCAGAAATTTGATTCTTGGGCCTTCCATAGAGATTTACAACCCGATTTCGGCAGAGACCGAAACCGCCGAAAACACCGTGGTTGTGAAAGGCAAGGCAACCAACATGAGCCGCCTGAGCATCAGCGGCAGGCCAATATCCGTTGACACAGAGAACTTTTTTGAGGAAAAATTGCTCCTTTCCCCGGGTTTTAATATAATAGAAATCAAGGCCAAAGACCGTTTTGGCAAAGAAACAAGCAAAACGATAAGGATATACTACAAGCAAAATATGGCGGATGCCCCATCAATATCAATAAGCGAAGTGCCGGAGGAAACTCTTTAAAAGATTAAAATAAAAAACATGGCAAAGAAAGAAAAAAATCCGCCGGCCGGCAGAAAAAGGGAAGCGGCAAAAGAGAGCGGCGACTCCAGAGTGGAAGACGCGATCAGAGAAATAAAAACCAAATTCGGAGATGATTCCATTATGATGCTCGGCGACAAACCTCATGTTGATATCAATACTATTCCCACTGGGTCAATCGGGCTGGACGCAGCCCTTGGAGTCGGCGGAGTCCCCCGTGGCCGGATTATAGAAATCTTCGGACCGGAATCAAGCGGCAAAACCACTCTGGCTCTTCACATCATTGCCGAGGCTCAAAAACAAAACGGCATCTGCGCTTTTATCGACGCCGAACACGCCATGGACCCTGAATATTCACAGAGGCTTGGAGTCAAAATTGGAGAGCTTCTTATTTCCCAGCCGGACAATGGTGAACAGGCTCTTGAGATAGTAGATTCGCTGGTGCGTTCCGGCAAAATAGACGTGATTGTTATAGACTCGGTTGCCGCCCTCACTCCAAAAGACGAGATAGAGGGAGATATGGGCGCCTACCACGTCGGCAAACAAGCGCGCCTCATGTCTCAAGCGCTCCGCAAACTCACCGCCATCGTCGCCAAATCCAAAACCGTGGTGATATTCATAAACCAAATCAGGATGCAAATTGGGGTAATGTTCGGCAATCCTGAGACTACTCCGGGGGGCAAAGCATTGAAATTTTACACTTCAGTTCGTTTGGATATCCGCCGCATCGCCCAAATCAAAAAAGGTGATGAAATAATGGGCGGCCGAGTGCGAGTCAAAGTGGTCAAAAATAAAGTCGCCGCCCCATTCAAACAAACCGAATTTGACTTGATGTACAATGAAGGTATTTCCAAAGAAGGCGAAATAATTGCTCTCGGCGAAAAGATGGGCATTGTCCAAAAATCCGGCGCTTCCTACAAATACTTGCCAGCCGGAGCGGGAGCGAAGGAGGGCGGTGAAATTGCTCTCGGGCGCGGTTATGACGCCACCCGCCAGTTCTTGAAAGACAAAACCAACAAGAAACTAACCGAAGAAATTCTTAAAAAAATCCGCGAAAAACTTTCTGAAAACCAGGGTTCGGTTGTCCCCGTCTCCCCGACCGAAAAAGAAGAGCCGGAAGAAGCTCCGGAGGAATAACAAAAGATTTTAGTTGTTAGATATTAGATTATAGAAAAGGAAACCCCGTGTCTGCTCGAAAGCTGACACGGAGTTAGAAGTCACCTACTGCGAACGCCGGCGGCGCACAAGTACCAGAAAGCCGACCAGAGCCAGGCCAGCAAGAACCCATGTCCCCAAGATCACCCCCGGGGAATTTTGAGCAGGATTGTTGCCTGCAATGACAGCAGCGCAAACAAAAACCACGAACATCAAAAACACAGTGATATGCATATGCTCTTACTCTCCTGTCCTATATTATACACCCAATCATATTTTTTGTCAAGTAGATCTCTTACAAAAAGAAAAGCCCTTCGCTTGGCGGTCGCTAAGCGAAGGACTAAATTTGTGGTTGTGACCATTCGACTTCAAGATTCTTCGGCAAGAAGATCGAAGACCTTCTGACCAGATTGACCGGCCGGACCTCGGTCAAAGCGAAGGTAGTCACCGGGCTTCATCGCCCGGATTTGGGACTCCTCTTCCGGAGAGAATCCGTACTCCTCGAGAAGGTGTTCCAGATCCCACCTTCCGTCCCCCTCCGTAGAGAGGGTCGTGCCTGTATAGACTGAATATTTCATAACGAAACTCCTCTGTATATTATACACCCAAACGTATATTATGTCAAGTGGATTTTAGGGTCAAAATAGCTTATATTTTAAGGGCTGATTTGGCATTTTTATTTTGCATTTTTACTAATATCTATTATCTATAATCTAATATCTACTCTATGTTGGAATACAACGAAATAACACTTGGCAAAGTGATCATATTTGATAATGAGCCGTGGGAAGTCATCGGGGCTCATGTCTTCCGCAAACAACAAAGAAAGCCGGTCAACGCCACCAAGCTCCGCAACCTCATTTCCGGCAGAGTGACCGAAAACTCTTTTCACGTGTCCGAAAAAGTAGAGGAGGCCGATATTGATTTCAAGGATATAAAATTTATCTACGAGAGCCGCGGTGAATACTGGTTTCACGAAGATGGCAATCCTTCCAAAAGATTCGCACTCAAAGAAGAGCAGATCGGTTACGGCTCGCAATATTTAAAAAAAGACGCAATTGCCAAAGCGATGGTATTTCAAGATAAAATAATCGGCATCAAAATGCCAATCAAAGTAGAGTTGAAAGTCGTAGAAGCGCCGCCAAATATGAAAGGCAACACCGCCCAAGGCGGCAACAAAGTCGTCAAAGTAGAGACCGGCGCTTCCGTCAACGCCCCCCTTTTCATAAGCGAAGGCGACACGATAGTCGTGAACACCGAAAACGGCGAGTACGTCTCAAGAGTTTAATTATCTGGAAAGATACGGCAAGAGAGCCATGAAGCGGGCGCGTTTGATGGCGACCGAGAGCTTCTTTTGGTATTCGGCGGAAACGCCGGTTTTCTTTTTGGAGAGCACGCGAGCGTGAGGATTGATGAATTTTTTCAAAAGCTCCACATCTTTGTAGTCAACATGTTTGATTGCGTTTTGCTTGAAATAACAATTTTGTTTGGTCGTCATAATTTTAATTTAGTGTGTAATTGGCGTGACTCCCCTCTCCTTTCGCAAGGAGAGGGGTTTGGGGGTGAGGTCGTTAAAATGGTATATCCTCGGCGTTTATTTCTTCTTCCGGATACTCAATGGCCGGAGCCTGCCCGACTTCGTCTTTCAGGCGGGCATCTTCCTTGCCCGCCGACTTGTCCGACGAAGCCTTAGCAGAGTCGGAAGCTTTTTGCTCATAAGGACCACTGGTTGAGCCGCTCTTTGGACCAAACTGGATCCGGTCGGCTACGATCTCAGTGCGGTATTTTTTGGTGCCGTCTTGAGCATCCCAGCTTCTAGTCTGAATCCGCCCTTCAAGGAACACGCCGCTTCCCTTGTGCAGATACTGCTTAATGAGCTCCGCCTGAC
>CAYQIR010000019.1:0-5772 GCA_964417625.1 uncultured Candidatus Saccharibacteria bacterium | reverse complement strand
CCTGACGGCCAAACACAACAATATTGTGATAATCCACCGACTCCTGCTTGACTCCGTTTTTATCTTTCCAAACTCGGTTGGTCGCCACCCCAAACTCACAAACTTGAGCGCCGGATGGCAAGGACTTTAACTCCGGATCTCTGGTGAGATTCCCATAAATTATCGCTTTGTTGATATACATGATTTTAGTTTAAAGTTATAAAGTTTCAAGTTTATAAAGTTAAGTTTAATTAACCAAAAGCTCGTCAATGCTTTTATCTATTTCCGCCTCCGAAACAGCCGTTGCCTCTTCCGGCCTGCCGTCTTTTTCTTCCTTGTGAGCTTCCTTTTTGAACATAGGAATTTTCGGAGTATACATGGTATTTTCTTTGACGGTCTTAACTATCAAAAATCGCAGCACATTCGGCATGGCTTCCATTTTTTTCTTGATGTTTAGGATTTCGGAAGCTTCCAATTCAAATTTGACCCAGCCAAAATAAGCCTTGTTGAATCTAAAGCTTTTGGTTTCTACTTTTTTGGCAATTTCGTAAGCTAACTGGCGCAACGTTGGCGCCCCCTCGCTTATAATATTGCCTCTATTTTCCGATATGAGGGAGTGGATCAGAGTCACTTCTTTGGATACTTCATCTTCCGGCAGAGTGCCGATGAGATGATACCCAACTTCGTAAATTTGCTTGTCTTCCAATTCTTTAGAGTTTTCTTCCATATTTTAATCTCCCAGAGCGGGTTTCCTCGCAAGGAACAGAGGCGGTTATATTAATTGGCCTCGAGCCTGGGTCGGTTCCAATACTACCACATGCTTATAAATTCGCAAAACCTCCAGATAAACCAAACACTCGTTTGGCATTTTTCATAATTATTGAAGCCATTTCATCAACTGAAACTTTTTTTAGTTCCGCTAATCGTTTTACCACTTCAACCACAAAGCCCGGCTCGTTCCTCTTGCCCCGATGAGGCACCGGAGCGACAAGCGGGGCATCGGTTTCTGATAGTATGGAATCCGGCGGCGCATATTTGATGGATTCATCGTACTCACGAGCAAAAGTGATCGCTCCGGCAAAGGAAACGGTAAATCCGATGTCTAGAAATCTTTTCAATACTTCCAAATTTCCCACGAAATAATGGGCGTTGCCGCGCAGTTTTCCTCCTGACTGCTTAAATCTTTCTTCCAGTATATCCAAAGCGTCAAAATAGGCGTCGAAATTTATTTTATCGGAAGGCCGGATGTGGAGCATAAGCGGCTTATTCAATTCTAAAGCAAGGCTTATCTGTCTCTCAAAAATTTCTTTTTGCTTGGTTTTGTCCGCCAACCCCACTTCGCTTCTCGCTCCGCTTGAGCTTCGCGGGGCAAAGTAGTCTAAGCCGCACTCGCCTATTGCTACCACCTTTTTATCCTTAGCCAAATCAGCAAATCTGTCGTCAAAACCGTCCAAATTCTCCGGATGCTGGCCAACACAAGCAAAAATATTTTCGTGATTTTGGGCTATCTCCACCTCTTTTTTTGACGTCTCAAAATCAACCCCGACGGTAATAGCAGTAATTTCATTTTTTTGCATTTCCTTGATTATCTCTTCCCGGTCTTGGTCATAATCCGGAAATCCCAGGTGGCAGTGTATATCTATGTATTTCATTTAAATAGCTTAACATAAAGACCCCATCCGGACTTCGTTTCGACCTCCCCTGCTAAGGGGAGGTCTAGGGCAAAGCCCAGGGTGGGGTTTAGTCTTTTCTGGCAAATAAAGGTTTTTCTGGAGTTTTGTTTTCTTTAATGAGTGACTTTATTTTGACGGAAGTTTCTGGAAGTATGGGGTTAAGCATTCTGGCAACCGAATATAATCTCGTAACTAAATTGGAAATCATCTTTTGCCCTGCTTCTTTATCAGTTTTCACTACCTTGAACGGCTGATTTTCCTGGATAAATTTATCCATCCCCCCTATCTCATTCCAAATGAAATCGCAGGCTTTGTTTATCTCAAATTTCTCCAGATGACTGAAAAATTCCTCCATATTTTCCCATTCTGGGATTTTTACCGGTTTCTCCAAGTTGTTCTGCGCCATTTTCATAACCCGCGAGACTAAATTGCCGAGGCCATTTGCAAGCTTTGCATTATAAGCATCTTTAAATCTCTCATGAGAGAATGGGCTGTCTTCAAAACTGGAAACTTCTCCAAGCAGAAAATATCGCAAAGCATCAACCCCGTATTCGGTCGAAAGTTCTTTGGGATCTACCACATTGCCTAAAGATTTTGACATTTTGATTCCTCCTTCCGCCGTGATATGCCCGTTCACAATTATTTGGTAAGTACTTGGGATTTCGGCCGCTAGCAGCATCGCTTGCCACATAATCGCCTGGAAGCGAGTGTTATCTTTACCGCAATATTGAGTTGGGGTTCCATTAATCCAAAACTTTTCGAAGTTATCTCGGGTAGGCCAGCCCAAAGTGGAGATGTAATTAGTCAAGGCATCAAACCAGACATACATCACATGCTCTGAATCCTCCGGTACTTCTATCCCCCAAGGCATTTTTGATTTAAGCCGAGAAATACTAAAGTCTTGAAGCCCTCTCTCCACGAAAGCGACGGCTTCATTGAAGCGAAACTGCGGGATTACAAAATTAGGATTTTTTTTATACAACTCCAGGAGCGGCTTTTGAAATTTAGAAAAAGCAAAGAAATAATTTTCTTCGTCTATAATTTCGAGCTCGCGGTTGGGATGAATCGGGCATTTACCCTCCACCAATTCGGATTCGGTTTTTTCTTCCTCACAGCCAATACAATATTTAGTTTGATAGTTCTTCTTATAAATAAAGCCGTTTTCTGCCACCTTCCTCCAGAAATATTGCGCCGCCTCCCGGTGAATCTTGTCGGTGGTGCGTACATAATGCGCATCTTCGGAAATACCGAAAGACAAAGTTTGCTCTTTGAATTTTTTGAAGGCTTCATCTACAAATTCTTGAGGGGATTTATTTTTTTCCCGAGCTTTTTCATATATCTTCATCCCGTGTTCGTCAGTGCCCGTATTAAAAAAGACTTCAAAACCAGCCAGTTTTTTATAGCGGGCAATAACATCGGCTCGAATAAATTCAAGGGCATGCCCCATATGCAAATCGGCATTCACATAAGGCAGAGTGGTGGTTATGTAAAAAGTTTTAGACACGAAAGAAGAATACTACTTTTCGCCGTTAACTCGCAAACGCTCGGCTGCCGCATTTTTGTCTTTCTCCACATCGTTCAAAAATTCTATGAGTACGGTTGCCAAAGGCACCGAGATCAAGAGGCCGATAAATCCTGCCAGTTTGCCTCCGATAATAAGAGCCAGGATGGATATAAGCGGCGGCACTCCTACGATTTTGCGGACCACTAGCGGATAAATGAGCTGATTTTCAAACTGCTGTATAATTACATAAAGGCCAATGACTAAGATAGCGCTTGTCACACCGTCACTAACCAAAGCTAGGGTTACCGCCGGAATAGCGGCAATTATCGGGCCGAATATCGGAATAATTTCAAAGATACCGGCGAGCACCGCAAGAAGCAGCGCATTTTCTACCCGAAGCAGTGTCAGGCCCAAGAACACCAGCATTGCCACTATGATAGCTAGCACTACTTGCCCCTGCATCCAGAGGCCGATTTTATGCTGAGACCTTTTCCATAAATCTAAAATGTATCTTTCGTTTTTGGCCGGGGTAACAATCCTCAAAAAGTTTGAAACTCCGTTAGATTCAACAGACAGATAGAATGACAAAACAATGACCAAGAGGAAACTCAGGACTCCGCCAAAAACAGTGCTGGCGGTAGAGAAGAAGCCGTTTGAAAGGCTGGATATGGTGCCGTTGATTTGTTCCACTATTTGAGAAAGGGAAAAGTTTTTTGAAAACCCTTCTATGGCAGAGCCGGGAGATAAAAGTTTGCTGTCTTGAAGAGGGTTCCAAACTTGAAGCTCGCCTAGGTATCCCGGCAAAGTGGAAAGAAAAGTAGCCGACTGGTTGAGCAAAGGCAAAAACAGGAAATAAAACATCAAAACTAGGCCCATCACCGCCGCGGAATACAACAGCAAAACCGAAAGAATCCTTGGCACCCGCCGGCGCAAAAACCACTGAGTGCCCGGCTCTACCGCCGAAGCGATTATGATTGCGAGGAATACTACAAGCAAGATGTCGCGCAGATAATAAAAAGCGGCGACCGCCAAAACTATCAGGGCCGCTCTTATGATAGTGCCCGAGCTTATCTGAATTATTTTTTCACTTGGATTGGTCGCCATTAAACTTAATTATAGCAAATTTAAGAAAATTTTTGTTTTAAATAGGAAATAAGTTCAATTTCACTCACCCGTTCTTGTTTGGCGCTATCACGATCACGGACCGTAACAGTCTGATCTTTTTCAATCGTGTCAAAATCTACAGTCACACAGTACGGCGTGCCTATTTCATCCTGTCTTCGGTATCGCTTGCCGATGTTACCGTTATCGTCAAACTCCACTGCGCCGAATTCTTTTTTGAGCATAGTGAACACTTCCCTGGCTTTTTGCACGAGCTCCGGTTTGTTCTTCAATAATGGAAATACGGCCACTTTGACCGGAGCAAGTTTCGGAGACAATTTAAGCACCACACGAGTCTCCCCACCAAGCTCGTCTTCATGATACGCATCAGATAGGAAAGCAAGAAACATGCGTCCCATTCCAACAGACGTTTCTAAAATCCAAGGAACATACTTTTCTCCCGTGTACGGATCGGTATAATTCAAATCAGTACCAGAATATTTCATATGTTGAGTAAGATCGTAATCAGAACGGTCATGAATACCCTCCAACTCATCAAAGCCAGTTGGAAAATTGTATTCAATATCCCAGGCATCTTTGGCATAAAAGACTAGATTCTCATGTTGCACAAATTTCAGGTTTTCAGGTTTTATACCCAAACTAACATACCAATCAAACCTGTTTTGCTTTATCTTCTCGTACTCCTCTTTATTTTCATTCGGCTTAACAAAATACTGGGTATCAGCTTGCTCTAATTCTCGAGTACGAAACAAAAAATTACGAGGGGATATTTCATTGCGGAACGCTTTACCGATTTGAGCAATGCCAAATGGTATCTGCATACGTGTTGAATTAACAACATTTTTGAAATTGAGATATATACCCTGACATGCTTCCCCAGGTAGATACACCGGATTTTTGCCTTCCCCGGTAAAATCACCGAGGTTTGATTTCACAAGCAAGTTGAAAGCACGAGTAGGAGTAAAGTCATGCGAGCCGCATTTCGGACAAGAAATTTTACTTTTATTTTTTTCGAATAGACTCTGGAGCTCCGATTCTGACATTTTTTCGTCTGCAGACACGCCAATATTATTGAGCTCTTTGTCTACCCTGATACGAGTGTTGCATTTCTTGCATTCCGACAGAGGATCAGAAAAACCGCTGGTATGACCGGAGGCTTCCCAAACTTTGGGGTCTTTGAACATTGCCGAGTCTAGGCCAACATAATCCTCACGCTGTCGCACATGCGCATTCCACCATTCATTTTTTAAATTATTTAAAAGCTCCACTCCATATGGTCCAAAATCATAGAGCCCGGCCATTCCTCCATAAATCTCCGAACCTTGAAAAACAAAACCTCTCCTTTTACAAAGGGACACGATTTTTTCCATCTTGTTTTCACTATCGGCCATAGAATTATATTATCACTAATTTCTCATTTTCATAACCCCCTTAATCCCCCTTACCTTACCCTGAATTACAAAACTCCATAATTGGATAACTTCCTGGCCAACC
>CAYQIR010000018.1:12628-13623 GCA_964417625.1 uncultured Candidatus Saccharibacteria bacterium | reverse complement strand
ATTTCATAACACTTGATATTCTATCAAGTGTTGCAATTACTTATTGAACTGGCTTGAGGCTTGTCAAATTTTTAGGCCTGACGATTTATCATCTCGGCATAGTGTTCAACCATAAAATCGTGATAGAACTTATTTTCGGAAATATACTTATAAACGTTTGCTGTTTTATCGGCTGGTTCATTATTAAATTCAGCGCAGAGCTTATCTATTTCCTGCTCATTCTCGGGTGAAAGTTTATATACTTTTATTGAGCTGCTCTTAAATTTAAAAACAAAAATAATTTCTTTGGCTCCTATGATTTCATTCCAAAATCCTTCTTCTAATTTAGATTTTATAAGTTCAATATATTGGCTCAATTTTTCCTCCGGTATCTTCAATGCTCGATCTCCGTCAGAGTCTTTTTCCTCAATGCTAATATCCAGAGAAATTAAATCCTGATCCATTATATTTTTGCCTCCCATCAAAAAACTTAGATAAAAATCATTCATATTATTTATTCCAATCAGTAATAAATTTATCGGAAATCATCGTTTTTCCGTAAAGAATCGGGAAAGTGTAGTCTATAAGATACTGGCAAAGTTTTCTTATCAGTTGTTTCTACTAAATCTTTTAGAATTACAAAGTTATAACCTCTACTGAATCCTCCAGCGATTGTGGCCAGAACACATCCATCGGTAAACGCCCCTGTCATAACTAAGTACTGGATACCATTTTGCTTAAGGAGTTTATCAAATTCTGGATTAGAGAAGGTGTCGTAATTATTTTTAGTAATCACAATGTCTTCTAATTTTGGCTTAACAACATAAAATTCGTTTTCAAAATCGGAACCGTCCCCGTAGTAAACGGTGTTCGGGTCTGTGTACAAAGTATTTATATTTTCTGGTAGAGCCTCCTTGGTCCAAGGAGTGAGATTTGTGAAAATGATTTTGCCTCCAACTTTGGAACGAAATTCTTCTATAAATTTATCCAGTTTAGTGACCATCTCTCTGATTTTG
>CAYQIR010000018.1:0-12618 GCA_964417625.1 uncultured Candidatus Saccharibacteria bacterium | reverse complement strand
AGCTTATATTCCATTCAGGAGTTTCGCAATTTTCGTGACAGCAACTATTCACAATATCTATTATCACAAGAGCTGTGTTTTGGGCCGTCATTTTTTCATAAGGTCTCATATTTTTAAATTATTTAAATTACTCAGGAATCTGCTCAATAACTTTTTCTAAAAAGGCATTCTTTTGGTATTGGTGTTCTTTCTGGGAATAGCAATATTTTTCTTTCAGATTTTTGTAATCTTCAATGAGGCCGGGGTTTGAAATCATAAAACCGGTCATTTTTTTGACAACCTCTCCTTCGTATCCGCAATATACATGTATGCTGAATTTATAAACTTCACTTCGGATTTTAAATCTGGCAAATTCATTATCTAAATTAACCGGATTACCAAATTTATTCTTGAGGATATCCAAAATCTCTACCCAGTTTTTGTCGGTAGCATAAACGGCGATCTCAACATCAGAAGCAGGAATCTTATATGCAACTGAGCCAATGAGTCCTAACTCTGCCTCTTGTCCGCCTAATAAAGTTTCCAGTTCTTGCAGATATTTATCAGCCAAAACTCTCATTTCATCTGAATACGGAATAAGCTTCACTGGCTTTTCTTCGTATTTATCAAAAAATTCTTTTGGAAATTTATTTAGCGGTTTCATTTTTTATATAAGAGACCAACAATTCTTTGGTCTTTTCCGGCCATATTGTCAGAGAATCTAATTTATCAGTTTCCATCCAAATTGGATCATAAGTGTTATTGGCAGTCGTCTTGCCCACCTCCACACTATCTTCTGCTAATTTTGGGACTCCTGAAATGTATTTAAATAAAAAATGCTGGTGCTCTCTGCCTTCTTGGTCCACAAAACCAAATAGCTTCTTTTCAATTTCTGCCTCAATAGAAGTTTCTTCCATTAATTCTCTCAAAACGCCTTCTTCTGGGTTCTCGCCGTCTTCCACACTTCCACCAGGCAAGACGTAATATTCCAAACCGTCTCTGTGTCGTTGGATCTTTAATACCTTATTTCTCTTAATAACTTCCGCCGTTGCTCTAGTTGCCATATTAAAAATTAATTCCTACTTCTAAATCTGCCACTTCTTCTGGTTTATACAAATCGATATACCTCTTGATCCCTGTGGTTACCGCCATGAAATAAGAATCGGGGTTAGTTTCCGGGAAATAATCCTTACCCCACTTTTCTTTTTCTCTTTTGATCCTCCTCTCGTCGATTTTTTTAATATCACCCTTAAGATAAATTCTTTTGTCCCAGAGCTTATTTAATGATAGCTCGGGGTGGAACATAAAAACTCCTTCAACTATCATAATTCTTTTTGAAAAATCATATTTTTTGAGTACATTTACTTCTCCCGAAATGGGATCAAAAGTATTTATTTCATATTCTGAAATTTTACCTTTTTTAAAAACATTAATAAAATCTTCCAGCTTTTTATCATCACAAACTTCAAGTTCAAAAACTTTGGAACGATCGTTGGTGTTGGCTAATTTTTCCCTGACAATTTCTCTTGAAAACAAAAAATCGTCTCTGTTTACCGGCAGAATGTCGGGATTCCTGGCTGCCAAGTTATTAAGCAGGGTTGTTTTACCTATGCCGGTATATCCGTCAATGGCAACAACCAATTTGTCTTTTCTTTCTAACCAAGTTTTGATCTTATCGTTTATTTGATTTGCGATTGATTCGATTTCCATAATTTAAGATATTTCGGCCTCCTTGGGGATAGAATCAAATCTAACAACAGGTATTGAAATTCTGTTTTCAAGAAACGATTTTGCCAGTCTGTGTACACCATCAATGACAATGGGTTCACCCTCTATATTTACGGCCAAAATGGGGTGGTTAGGATCTGATTTTTTAACGCGTTCCATGTGCTCTTCCATCTCTGGAACATTAGCGCCGCTCTTAATCGCTTCCAAAACATCCTTCGGTTTTATCATCTTACCGTTTGAATCGTCCCAACATTCTGTGTCCATTGTTTTATCAAATTCTGTTATAGGAATGTCTTTAGGTTCCACAGCTTTGCTGATTTCAATGAGTTTATCTACGTTGTATCTAACGCCGTCAGAAATAACAACATGATCTTCATCCAAATATTTTTTGAGCAAATCTTCTCGACTGATGTGCGCCCACGAAACCATCCTGGTTTCGTTATCAAAATGTTCGATTTTAGTTTTCTCATCAATGGCGCCTTCAACTATAAAACCAGCTTTTTTCAGAAGGCCCGGATTAGATGCTACTATCCAAGAAGTGGCCTGAATTTCTTTTATTCTCTCGTCCTCCTTGACCTGTCTAGCTAGTTCTTTCATGCCTTCTCTAAAAGATCTGATTATTTCTCCTAATTTCATATCACCCTTAGGGGCTATGTGAATGAAAGCGGTATTGTTTTCCATGTCCATGTTGTAGTACATCAGCTCGCTTAACTTTACGTTTCCTTGGTGCTGTAATACTCCTTCTCTCCTGACTCTTTCAAAGGCTTCCGGGTGCTCAATCCTGTGGTCAATCAAATCTTTGACGGCTTCAAATGAAGTATTCACAAAAACATCGGGGTTCTCTTGATTGTAACTTTCTTCAATTTTTCTGACAGCTTCTTCTGGGTCCCAGTTTATGATTGTGGCAAATCTCCTAATTTCAGAGTACATTTCCTTTATTTCATCTCTATTTTTATTTTGGAAAATTTCCAAAAGCCGAGTTTTGGCTTTTCTATATTCTTCGGCATGCAGTTCAATATTTGGGGCTTGTTCTAAATTCATAATTATTTTAACTGAACGGTTAACCCGATACACTCATCCCCACTTTCGGATTGAGTGTACGCAACTTTGGTAATATTGCCAATCTCAGAAATTTTCTTGAGAAGCAGATTATAATTTATGTTATCTCTAAACAAATTAACCATAACCAAATATTTGGTCTTTATTTCAAAAAGTTTGTTTAAAATTTCTTCAAAATTATTCTCTGCAAATTTTCCGGCCTCTCCCAAAAAAAGATGGGCTAAGCAGACATCAAATTCCTGGCTGAAATCAAAATTTTTTATATCGGTTTCGACAAGTTCGTAATTGGTGTTTTTGACACATTCCTTTATTGGTTCAATTTTTCTCTGGTCGCCTGGATATACTAGTCCTTTTATTTTTACGTCTTTGAATTTGTCGGTCAAATAATAAATACTGGTCCTGCCAGATCCAACATCAAGAATATTATAAACCTCACGGGTGTCTATACTTGTGAAAAGATTGTCTAATAGTTTCTTTTGACTTGAGCTAATTTTCCAATCATCCATACCCCAAGTTTAATCAAATTTCTCATAAATTAAAAGGGCCGGTAGCTTGGGTAAGCTTTGGGCCGTCTTCCGTGAAGTGGGAGGCGGTCCTTTTTATTTAACTTTGATTGATTCCAAGATGTTTTCTTTCCACTCCTCAGCTTCTTTTTCTAAATCACCGCCGCAGACTGTTTTGTGGGTTTCCACGAGAGATGATTTCTCATCCAATTTTTTGTAAAGTTCTATTATTTTATCTGTACCGTGTTTTCGTTTTAAAAACTCAACAAAACTCATCATGATAAGATCGCCAAATTGTTCTATAAACGGCTCTACATTAGTATCACCGCCAATCGATTTTGCATCACCAATATTTTTAATTGAAAGCGGATTAGGGATGTCTGTTATATTTTCTCCCTTTATTTTTGAAACGAGTGTTTCTGTGGCTCCGTCAAGCCCCGCAGTTCCTTCCTCTAGCAAAAACGATTGTTTATAGGTGTCTAGATTTCCTACCAAATTTGCCACAACGAGATGAGCTATCTCGTGTTTTATCATTCTATCAGCATCATTCGGTAAAGCGGTGAAAATATCAACGTTAATATAAACTCTATTTTTGCTGCTATCTTTTACATCTCCAGTTTGATCTCGAAGCAGGAAGCAGTATTTCCAAGAAGCTGGATCGTTTTCCTTTGCTCCTTCTCGAAATTTCTCATCACTCATAATGACGACTTGGACAGAGATCGGTTCTTTGGTCTGCCATTCTTCGGCCAAAGAGTCTGCCGCATGTTCACAGGCTTCCTGCGCTTGAGTTTCTTGTTCGGGAGAAATGTCCCCGACTTTTTCAAAGGTGAAAGTTGGTGATTGTGTTAGTTTTTCGGGAGCGACTTTACTTACACTTTCCATGTTCATAGTATAGCTCGGATTAAAAAGAATTTATCCAAGCAGTTTGCATAGTTATTGACCCAATTCCGCTTTAACTTTATCCATTACCCACTGCATTCCTGGGCCTGTGATATTCATACTCGGAGTTGTGTTGGAATTGGAGCCATCTTTCTTCATCAAATAGCCTTCGGCGTCTAACTCACCAGTAAATTCTCTATCAAAATAATCCTTGTCTTGGGTTTGTAAATATTCAAGAGCAACTTTCTCTAAAATACTTTTAGCAACCGGGTCTTTATAAAGAGATTCAAAACTATCAAATTCCACCGCTTTTTCTTGTTCAGGGGCATCGTTTCCTCTTACAAATTCACCCTTTTCGTTTATATGACCACCGCCCATACCCATATTTTCCATTCCCATATTAATTTTAGTTAATGCTAATATAAAAATAATACTGCAAATCCAGATAAATTTAAAGGCCGGCAGCTTGGGTAAGCCACCGGCCCATGGGTCGTCAGTCGACGATCATTATTTTCAATTTGTTCAAAAAATTTGACAGATGTGGTACAATGCAGTTTCTAATTAAGCGAATCTTAAATAATTATGGAAAAATTTGAAGATCAGCCAGAACAAAAACCCATGGAACAGCCCGAGAGCCCGAGTTCTCCTTCTTCTGGCCCCAACAGAATATCTCGCAAACTTGCCGCCGCTCTGGGTTTGATCTCTTCCGTTGGAGGAGTTATGGCTCAGGAAAAGAAGGCTGATGATCCGTTTGCCAAAGAATCAAGACCTAAAATCACGCGAGAGTATAAGGAAACGAAATCTGTGCAGGGTGAAAATTATGTCGGAGCAACCAATATAGACAATGTGGTTGGACTGACCGGCAATACGGAAAGGGATGTCTCTGTCGCCCTACAGCACAATATTAAAATGCCTGAATCTTTAGCTGATTTAGGTAAAATGCTTCTTGAGCCATTGAGTGTCTCAATCTCGTTCCCTTATGGCCCCGACAACATTGTAGCCAAAGTGAGAACCATGCTTGGCTACGAGGGCGGCGAGACTCAAATTGTGGATATAGAAATCCCATATAGATACGCGGAAAAATTTGATACAGCCGATCCTCAAAACAGAGAAAAAATGAAGGAGCAGGCCATGCAAGATGCGGAGCAGCTTTTTGATAAAATTTTAACCACTACTTTCGGCCTCTCTTTTTTCAAGAAAGAGGCCGAGGAGCATCACAGAGAATTTAGCTCTCCCATTACCAAAGTTAATGAGATGGGAGTAAAGGGATATGCTTCCCCGGAGACTACCGCTGCTGTAAATATGAAGGATATCAGGAACCAGAAACTTTCCAAACTTCGAGCCGAAAACGCCACAGAGATAATAAGTGAACTTTTCAAAGAAAAAAATATAGGAGTGGATGAAATATATTTCCAAGGCGAAGGAGAAGCGGCTCTGTCTCCAGAGGAACTCAAAAAACTGGCTGCAGAATCAGTGCAACTGAATATTGCCGATCCAAGCGACCCCGAATCTTCCAAAGTGTTGCAAATCATCCAAGAATACAATGACGGCCAAATAGTTGAAGAAGAAGCTCGTAAGTTGCTTGAGGAAACAGTCGGCTCTAAGCGTAAAGTAGCCGTGCATATGGAAATTAACGAGGAGAAAAAGATTTTGGTGCTGCCGGTACCGGCTTTATTGCTTCTTGGTTACGCCCTCCGAAAAATATCAAATGCTTGGAGAGGCAGGGGTGGAGGCGATTTGCCTCATAGTTTCGTGAGAGCTGAAGACCCGAGAAGACCGAGAGTCAGAGTGCCACGCTTAACGAGGGAAGGAAGATTAGAGCATGTGGAAATGGAAAGATTGACTCTGGAGGCTAATAGATTTTTCAGGCATTATTTTCCCGAGACTGATTCGTTTTTCCTTGTATCTGGCGAGGAAGAGGATTCCTTGGAAACCGCCAACGCTTACAGGTTGGCGGCAGAGAGAAGAGATTTAGAAGTTATAAGGCCAGAACATACTAGAAACGAGCGAGATGATATAACGGGTGGTTTTGTCCGCGTATTGAACAACCTCTCTGTAGCAGAAGGAAGCTCTCCGGAGGATTTATACAACAGAGAATTCAAAAACTTGATTCGGCTATTGAATTTTGGAGAAAGAAGAATACAAGAAGCTCGAACAACCGAGCCTGGTACTAAAAGAAGTCAGATTTTGGCTTTCGGTCAATAACCTACTTTATTCCATGCTTTAAACAGGTTCTTCATAGAACGCGGGATTGATAACTTAGAAGTAATAGAAATGCGAGGCACCAGAAATTCGGAAAAGGCGGTGGCGCGTTTTAGAGAAAAAACCAGAAGAGTAAAGTAAATTGTTAATAATCAAATTTAAATTTTATGCTTGAAAAATATTTGCAGGATATAGGATTGAATGATAAGGAGGCTGCGGTATATTTAGCTCTCCTTTCTGTAGAACACGCTTCTGTTTTGGATCTTGCAAAGAAAACTCATATAAAGAGGCCAACTGTTTATGTGGTTTTGGAGTCTCTCTCTAAAAAAGGTTTGGTGAGTGAGACGACGATGGGAAAGAAAACTCATTTTTATGCTGAACCACCAGAGAGATTGGAAACCTTCGTTGAGAAGAGAAAAATCGCTTTAGAGGAGTCTCAAAAAACTTTAAAGGATATAATTCCTCAAATCAAAAGCATCTCTCGTGATACTGGCGAACGACCCGTAGTTAAGTATTTTGAAGGCAGAGATGGAATAATAAGTGCCATTGAAGATTTTTTCAGAGATTCTGACATAGAAGATGGCGTGACCTATCTGCTTTACCCTAAAGATCTCCTTGAAGATATATTTACTGATACCGAACGCAAAAAATACAGAGAAATGCGTATTGGCAAAAATATTAAATCTAAAGTTCTATACACTTCTGAAAAAGGTGAAAGAGTTTCAGATGAGACCGGGGAACGTATAAAAATTGATGGCAGCAAGTATCCGGTTACCTGCGACATCTCTATCTACAAAGACAGAGTCCGTATAAATATTCTTGGTAAAAAATTGTCGGGTATTTTCATAAGAAGCCAAGACTTGGCTGATACTCTAAGAAGCTTGTTTAATCTAGCTTTTGATAAATTAAAAGAAAATAAGTAACTAAAATAGTTTACCCCTCGGCCTCCGTGATGGAAGCCGAGGGGTTTGTAACCGTGTCCCACCCCAAGCTGAGTAAATCTTTTACCAGTGGCGGGTACGGTTTCAGAATGAGCATCTCGAGAAGAAACTGCTTCTGCTAGCTACCCAGCAAAGACAGGCTCAGTCGAGTTGTTTGTCAACCATTGGAAATGCTCCTTTTTGTGGTTTAGCCCACCCGTTAGAGATGACGGACTTTCTGGCTAATGCCGCTTCCTTGCTCCTATGGACTTGCAAGGAAGCGGCACTCGCTTTCAGTCCTCCATAGGATCACCTCCTAAAAGTGAACTTGTCTGCGAAGAGTATAGCAAAATCAAAACTTGTTGTCAAGCGTTTTTGGCATTTTGTGTGAGTTTTGTAGCAAATATCTATATTTTTAGCCATATTTTGTAAAAATAAGTGTTTTTTAATAAAAACATATCATTTTTATGAAATTTTTGTTTACCATGAGCTTGTCGAATGGTCAAAAATTTGTGCAATCTGTCATACTAAATTATCAGTCAATAAAAAACAGTGTCAAAAATATGGCTTTTTAAAAAGGTTATTTTTGATTAAGAAAAAGAAAATGAGATAAAGTGTCATAAATACTTGACACAAATACCACATGGGTGTATACTCTCGCCAGAACGTTAAAAACGATTCTGCTTCCACTTGAGGCCTCGGCCTAGACATTATCGCCTGAGGCCCAAAGCGAGAGCGGAATGAGGGACATACTCTTAGCCCTTAAGGGTTCCAAGCTCCTTGCAGCGGGAAAGGACAGTCGGGGACGACAAATCCTCCACTACCTTCTGCCTGATGGCAAGGTCTTGGAAGTGATTCAGGCGAAAGCCTGAACCCTTCTGGGTGCGTCAACCTTCGGCCAAGGCACCGAAGTTGCTCATAAAGACCTTGAGCGTAAAAGCATGGGCCTGTGGAGATGTTATCCCCACTTCTTTCGGGAATCGAATGCATGAGATTTCCGAAGAGAGGTAAGTTCTTTAATAAAACAAAATTTTCTCCTTGCACGCCACATGTATGTCAAGGATATATATGTGAGGTGCAGGGAGATGCGGATCCCCAAAGCGTGAGGTGGGGCGTTCTGTCCCCCTGGAAGTTATGATCAGCTTCCAGAAAAAACGGAATGGTCTCCCCAAAGGCCGAAGGTTGAAGGCGAAGGAATGGTGAGTGCTAGCCCACTCATTTTAACCGGCGCTTTCGCTTAAAAGCCTCACAAGGCTTACTCGGATTTGCCGAGTTGCGACAACCATAGGGGGATATCAGATCGGTGTCCGGAACTACCGATCAATCCGCAAAATTGTTCCCGTCGAGAAAGAAGAGCGCTCTTCAATCTTGGCAAACTATAACCAATAGCGGGAGTCCCAGAAGACTGCGACTCCCGCTCCCATCAAAGATTTCAAATACTTGAAGTTTTTGATGGGAGAAATCCCAAATGTTCTTTAATAACGAAAAGTGTTCTGAATTGCGATAAGCAAATTGTTTCTTATCTTTTAGGAGATAGTTTGCTTCTCGCAATTAACCCGCTCTGCGGGTGCGAGAGCACTGCCTTGATTCATTCTGCCGTTGATCCCGAGCTACTTTGATTCATCTTCTGGCCCTTTGTAGGATCCCTCGAAAGGAGGGAGACCGAAAGCCAGGCGGTGATGCTATTTAGAGTAGCTCGGGGGAGGAGCGATGTGCGAGGGTACTTCTATCCATAAGAGATGGGATTGTGTGCCGGTCCGCCCTGGGGCGAGATCGGAATTACATCCAATCCAAAAACAACCCCTTGCGCAGGTCACCTTTGATCTTCCGGGCAACCCGTCTGTTTCCGAAAGGAGGCAGGCGGATCTGGAGAGGAGGAGTGACAATCGAGGTTACTTCTAATCATGTGAAGGCAGAGCGGTCTGGTTTACCTGACGGTCCGTTAGGAAGCCAGCCGCTCCTGCCATAAGCAAATTAGGAGACAAAGAGGAAGTTTCAACTTCCTCCCATTTTTGAGCCAGTAATCCTGATTAATTTCTTGAATTGTTGGCTGAAAATAGGGAGTTCTTTGTAAGGAGTTTCTCTTTGGAAAAGTCTTCGACTACTTCGACTAGCTCAGTACAAGTAAGTTCAGGGTTTTTCCAAGGAGAAACTAATATGACCACACCGTTCTGGAAGACCGCGATGTTAGATAACGCCAAGTCCGACGTAGTGACAAACTACGAAGGCGGGCAAACCTTCACTCGCTCTCTTCGAGAGCGAGTCGTGCAGGCTCTCTGTGTTGGCCGTTTCGGCGACGCTTTCTACGCTTCCCGCCTTCGTCTCGAAGAGGAAGCAAGGAATGCGCTCATCGAAGCTCGCGCATCCGAACCGGAATTCCTGGCTCACGCCATCCTGTATGGCCGCGAGAAAGGGTTCCTCAAGGACGCGCCCATCACAGGGCTTGCCATTCTCTCGGGAGGCGGAGCGAAAGCGAAACCTTACTTCGAGAAGGTCTTCAACCGGGTGATCCAAACTCCTGACGACCTGCGCAAGTTTGTAACTTTGTGCAAGTCGGGAGAGATCCCTGGCGTGAAGACCCTCGGCGGCTTCCGCAGATCTGCTGTTAAGGGCTGGGTTTCCACTTTGTCGGGGTATCACGCTGTGAAGTACGGTTCGGCCGCTTCCAGAGGTTTTACCCTCCAAGACATCGTGGCTCTTACTCATCCCAAGACGGGAGACGCGGCAGTTGCCGAGAGGCTCGGGTGGCTCAAGTGTGGGAGAAGAGCTCTCGGTTCCGACCGGAAGCTCAATCCCCAGATTCGTGCGGCTGAAGCGCTGAAACTGGTTGACGACGAGCAGGTAGCGGTTTCCTTGATTCGTTCCGGGAAACTGCCTGCCGAGTTTGTCATTCCAGCGACAACGCGGATGACGCCCGCTATCTGGCGTGAGTTACTTCACAATGCGCCGATCTTTGCCCTTCTGCGGAATCTCATGACGTTCACTCGTCACGAGGTCTTCAAAGAAGAGGCGGAGGTCGCCTACGCTGTGGAGCGGCTCACCAACACGAGAGCGATCGAGCACTCGAAGATTCTTCCGTTTCGTTTCTTCGATGCCTGGAAGAAGTATGTCACGCTCGAGGGAAATGACAGTCGGATCGCGGATGCCCTCCGCACGGCTGCCAATCTCTCATTCGTGAACATGCCGACTCTTGGCGGACGCACAGTAGCTATCGGTAGCGATGTCAGCGGTTCGATGAGTTCGCCTGTCTCTCCCAAGGGGCAAGCGCGATTCGTTGATATCGCGGGCATCTTCACCGGCGCCATCTTGCGTCAAATCGAAGGACGAGCGATTCCGCTTCCGTTCCAAAGTCAGGTCATCACGAGACACACACTTTCAGGTCATGACGATGTCCTCGTCACAGCCGAAAAAGTTGCGAGTCTTTGTGGTGGCGGCACAGCGCTCGGTAGCCCCATTCAATATCTGTTGGATCGCGAGATTCATGCAGATGTGTTTGTGGGCATCACCGACAATGAGGACTGGGCGTACGGTTCCGAGTATCACACTCGCGGATCGTTCCTCATCCTCTGGCGCGAGTACAGAGCGAAAGTAAATCCGGAGGCGCAAGCTTTCGTGATCCAAATCGCTCCGTACAAGCACGCTGTCGCACCGACTGGCGAACCGGGAGTCCACTTCATCTACGGATGGAGTGACGCTGTAGTCCGATACATTCCCTTTACTCTCGAAGGAGGCGCAAGCCAAGTTCGGGAAGTGGAGGAAATGTCCCTCGACAACGGCGGGAACTCGGAAGAGTCCGGAGAGCACGACCATGCGCAGACGAGTGTCTAGCCCAAACTGGACACTCCTTCCCATCCCGGGAAGCCCCATGTCTGACTGCGCACAGCTCTTGGTCGCAAGACCTGTTTCGCAAAGCCGCGCGTAAGCGTCGCGATGCGAAATATCCAAAAGAGCACACCGAGGATAAAAGACCGAATCCTCATTGTTGCTTGCTTCGCAAGTGACTCTGGTCCGATCGGGCTGGTGATAAATTAAATGGGAAACAAGTTCTTTCTGTCCCGACGGTTACCGTCGGGACTCCTACCAGAGTATTTAAAAAATTTGAATACTGCGGTGGGAGCAACCCCGAAAAGCAAGTAAAACTTGCAACGGGGCAGGTCCCAAGTTCTTTCAAATACATCTTGCGTCCCTCATAGAATTTTTATAAAAGAATTTTTTGAGGGGTGTAAGGTATGCGCAGACGCCGGGAGGCATCCTAGGGACCGCCCCACAGACGGTTGCCCTCTGGTCTGGCCAGATCGGAGAAAAACAATCGTTGATTCCTTTCTGCACTCAATGGTGAGTCAACAGAAATGGAGGCCATTCTTTTGGGAAAGAGAATGGAATAGCGGAACTTAAAGGGAAGGGTGACCCAACACTCATAATCCCACTGCGCAACAGCCTGATTCTCTGGAATCAGGCTTCCATTTAAGCTCACTTTTAGCGAGTTCAAATGGGAGAAATCCTTCGACAAACTCAGGATAAACCATTCTGTCAGCCGTGCTTGACAAACTGGACTGACAGGTGTATAATGGAGGTAGGATTTTTAAAAGTACCTTGGTAATTAAGGCTGGAAAGGAGCCGATATGACTTGGAGAGACTTTTTCAACAGGCCGAAGTACGTCTTCGGTCTCGTCGCCACCTTGGTGGCCATCTGGCTTCTTTTCAATCCGGCTATCATAGCGGATACCATCAACAGAGTGATTATGCCTCTGTTGATGAACCTTCTGGTGATCGCGCTCATGATCTGGGGAATCAAGATCATGATCTTCGGCGCCAAGAAGGGTGGAAAAAAGTAGCCGTAACCAAATCCTGCTTGCCTCGCCGTAGTTTTCTTTGACCCTCAGTAGCCTTGCTTGCCCAGCGTAGCCTTGGCAAAGTTGGGTGCGAAGGGGGTAGCAAAGGCGGGTCGCAGGTGTCCGAGTTTCGACTCGGGCTTCCGTTAAAGTTTTTAATCCTGAAGATTTTAACGGGAGCAATCCCTGAGTTCTTTGCAAGAGGAGAATCAGAATGAAAATCGGATTCAGCACTAACGGAAACGGCACCGTGGATGTGAATATGCTCACCGGCGCCGAGACGGAAGAAGAATTTGCCAAGAGTTTGGAAGAGGGCGAGAAGGTGGTCGCATTTCTGGACACCGACTCCGAATCTTTCAAAAACCACAACCGCGGAGATCTGGCCGAGCCGTTCGACGCGATCCACGCTATGGTGAGCGTAAACCACTTCCACACCGGCTCGATCTGCTACGCCTTGGAGGAGCTTTTGGAACAAGTCTTCATGGCTGGTTGGCGCTACAGCGCCATCGTCAAGTT
>CAYQIR010000017.1:3901-14896 GCA_964417625.1 uncultured Candidatus Saccharibacteria bacterium | reverse complement strand
ATTAATTCGATTCCATCCAAGACATCGACATAATCTCCGTCTTTAATGGAATTCAGGCTTCGGGGCTTTATGAAAATGCACAAATCACCATCGGTTCTTTCTTCTGCATTGTATTTAGTGCCCATGTATTCGGAAATTTCTTCTCCCCTGATTCGAGAAGAGACACGAGTAACATAAGAATCCCCGGTTGACGGATTTACTCTCAAAAAAGAAGGTTTTGCGTAGATGGCAATCATTTTTATTTTATTGTTTTATAAACCACCAAGATTGTATCCCTTTTTTTCTGCATCTATATCCGTTAAATGCAGGTTGTAATCATAAGCTCCGGCGTAAGCATTCACCGCTTCTAAGACACACGGTTTGTTGTTGTAATCATGCCCCGAGACAATTCCTCCGGGCCTGATTTTTTTGCTCCATTCGGCAATGTCTTGGGTAATGTAAGGATCTCTATGATTGGCATCAATATATACGAAATCCAATGAGCCATCTTCAAAATCCTTAACGGCGTCCATGCTCAATTTATTTACCAATACGGCATTACAAAGGGCCAACTTATGCTTGGCTTTCTCATACGCTTTAACATGATAATCATGCATTTTTTGTTTTCTGTCACCCAGACCCCAAGAATCTATACAATAAAGCTTTAGCTCTGGATTCGCTTCACATAGCAGTTTAGAGTAATCTCCCCTAAGCACACCCACTTCAGCGCCGGTTTTAAAACCAAGCTCACAGAAATATATTGCCAGAGCATATCTACTATTGATCTGCGAGGTCATATTTAAATATTTTATTTTAATCCAAACCGATCCAAGAGCCACCCAAGGTCATGGATCCTTGCTTCCCAGCGATCATTGAACCAAAAATCTTTTGAGTAGGCATTACCGTCTTTTACCTCTTGAGAACTTGTAAGTCCCGCAATGGTTCTACCGAACTTACGATGTTTGTGGGCATACCAGGTGTTTTTGTTGACCATCACCTTGCCTCCTCCGAGCCAGGTCTTCAAAGCGAGCTCTATCGGCTCTTGGGTAAATGTTCCGTACCCCTCTTCCTGCAATCCACCAAGTCTGTCCCAATGCTCCCGCGACATAAACCAACACGAGCCCTGGAAGACCATTGTCTCATCCAGCATAATTTCAGCTCTTTCTTTTGTTCTGGACTTCCACTCTACCCCGCCAATTTTCTCGGGGTTATCTATATAAAGCTTTTCATAATCTATCGGCGGCTCGTCCATCACTTCCCACTTGTCGGTATCCAATTTATATCGCCTCGGGATGACTATCCAATTTTTTTCTATATTGGAAAGCACCTTCACATCAAATCCTTCGTCAAATACGCAGTGGGCGTCGCATTTCATTAGCCACTCGCCTTTTGACGCCGCTACTCCTTTGTTGATGCTCGCTCTCATCCCGATCTGTTTGGCATTTTCAATAACCATCGCATTCGCCGCTTCTTGATGAAATCCATCAAGAACTGCGATTATCTCAATATTCCCTTTCGCCTTGGCGCGGATATCATCGACGGTTCTCTGCAGATCCTTGTCGTTATAGCATGGGATGATTACGCTTAGATTTTCCATATTACATTTTAAACTTATGAAAATTGCTTAAGACGCTTGTGTGTGGCTTCACCTGCCTGTATTTGAAATCATATTTAAACAATGGATAAATTTCATCATAATGATATTCATAATTCTGTCTTTTTTCTGTATCATGCACCGCTACATATTGCGCCAAATTAGCCACTCTTTTTATGTCTTCTTTCCTTCTGATGGCCGGCCATTGATCTATAAAAGCTATACTCCACGGCCTTTCAATTGGTGCTTCATCAAAATTTTCCACAAATATCACTTTGTGAAAATCTGACTCAAATCTTTTTTCAATATTATAAAATTCGGGAATATTCTCATATGTGACAAGCTCGCGCTTCTGATCAAAGCAAGCCCAATGTAGAAATGGCGTGCTATACAATCCCCCGCCCATTTCAAGAACCGGTCCGTCTGTTATAGATAACAATTTTATTAAAACCGGTATATGTGATCCCCAGGCTATGTTATTTTTAGTTTTCATATATATATTCTTTTAACCTCTGCCGCGGTTCCCCAATATGGAAGTTCTGTGGTGGTTATATCTCCGGTCTTGGTTTTGGGAGTGATATTGTTTATCGTTTTAAATGTTATTATGGGATTTCCAAACCACATATATCGCTCATTATTTACTCTCATCTGGGGTGTTTTCCTTTTTGGTTCTTTGCCGTCCGACCACATTTTATTATCATCGAGCCATTCATTTATCATATCTAGCCACATTTCCCTATCCATTAACTGAGCGCCGTCAGATGTCCCTTTTATAACAAATTCATCGGCTTTACCATATAACACCCACACGTTATTGTATCGGTAGCATTTCCCGCTTTCTTTCGGTTCAAACAAGAAATAGTCCGGCGGGTACAAAAAGTCTGATTCTGTCACCAATACATATGAAGTCTTGGTATTTTGCAGTGCTATTTGTATCTGACGGAACTCATTATAATAGCAATTGGGATGTTCCCCGACACATATATTTTCCCCAAAACTTGTCGGTTTCTGGGTTACCGAAACGATCGGCAGTCCGTTCGAATTTTTGATAATATTTTCCTGTATTTTCTTTTCAAATTCAGGGTTTTCCCTATTGGAGCTGTAATAAATTATCGAATATTCCATATATTATATTCTCCATTTTGGTACTACATCATTTAAATAATAATCTTTCCATGTGTTTAGTGAGTATTTATACCCCGCCTCGTTATTGGCCGGATTTTCCAGCGTGCCCTGCTGATGGGTCCGAGTGAATGAATAGTGCTTGTGGGCAAACCAAGTGTTTTTGTTGAGCATGAGCTTGCCGCCAGCTTGCCAGGTCTTGAACACCATTTCATGAGAATCCTGTATGAGCGGGCCGTAGCCTTCCGTTTGGAGCGCCCCAATCACTTCATCCCACCATCGACGGGGCATTATCCAAAACGATCCTTGCATGGCCATGGTTTCGTCAATCATTATATCTTTACGTTCCTTATCTCTGCTATGCCACCTCTGCCCCTCAAATTTACCGTCGCGGATTTTCAATTTTTCATAAATGAAAGGCGGAATATCTTTTATCACTTCCCACTTGTACGGGTCAAGGAAATACCGGACCGCCGTCATTACCCAGTTTGGCTGGCATACATCCGTTATGACTTTATCAAAACCCTTGGCAAACATGCAATGTTCGTCGGTACGCATAATAAATTCTCCCCTGGATACGGAGACTCCGGCATTGATGGCTTCGCGCATGCCGCGGTTTTTGCCAAGATGGAGTATCCGGACCCGAGGGTCGTTTGTGATGGGAGTAGCCGGCCAATATCCGTCTAAAACCGCTATAATCTCAATTTCTCCTTCGGCGTTTTGGAGCAATGAATCTATAGTTTTATGCAGAATCGGATCTTTGTAGGATGGAATTATGACTGACAGCATGTTATTTAACGCCAAAATACCATAAATAGCAGGTGCTTAAAAGTTGTTATGCTCTGCAAATCGTGCTCTAAACGTGGGTCAGGTATAGCATGGACGGAGAAAAATAAATGCAGTCGTCAGAGAGCGCCCAGCCAACCGGCTGAATAACATCGTCCGTCCCCGAAGGTTGGGTCTGAGTCAAAGTGCCGGTGGCAGTAGACACATAAATAAGTCCGCTCGAGCCCGGGCCGATAGTCCAGTCCCAGGCATCCGCACGCAAAATGCCGTGCAATAAAATCCTTTTGCTGCCGGTGCCGGTCTCCATTGCCAGAGCCACGCAAGGCGCAGTGGTAGTAGAGTCGGCATCGGCCGTGTCCAGATGCCCGTCGGCCGACATAAAAAGAGGCGCTCCGATGCCTTCGGCGTTGGTATCCACGATCGCCGTCACAATCAATCCGGAAGCGGTGTTGTCGGCCGTCGGCTCGTTCATCAGCTTGATGCCGGCTACGCTATTGATGGGCAACTCCCCCATATCCAGACGAAATCTGGAGATTTTGATGGTCTGTGTCCCCACTCTTAAATCTCCGCATTTTAAGCAGGTAAAAAGAGAAGTTGGAATAGTCTTGGCCTTATCAATACCCAAAAGAGGTATCCACTTATGATTAGCGCACTCTGCTTTTTCTCCTGCCATTTCCTTATTGATATTATTTTTAGGCTTCCTTGTCAATTTGAAATATTTCTTCGCCATACCTATCGTAGACCGATAATATGGTTTGGTCTTCTATTACTTTAAATTGGGGCTCTTTGATTTTGAGAGGCGGTTCATTTATGAGGAGCGGGCTGTCCATGGACTTCGAAAAGAGCGGGCCGAAAATTTTCCCGATTATAAGCGTGCCGCTGCCGATCAAAATTATTTTGAGAAATGTTCTTCTGTTTTTATCCACACTCTATCCATTAATTCTAACCTATTCTTTGAATTCTTTTTCGGCTTTTTTGATTTCCCGCTCCATCTCCGCTTTGCCTTTCTTGAATTCGCCTGTAAACCGGCCGAGGCCCCGCGCCAGCTCGGATATTTTTTGTCCGCCAAAAAAGAACACTGCTATCACAACCACAATAATCGCCACTTCCGAAAATCCTAGACCAAACATATTTTTTATTCCGTTAATTGTCCGCTAATTCGACCATTAATAGTTGATGGTCTTGTTTTTCTTATTTCTCCAATAAAGGAAAGACAAAACGGCAACAACCGCCACAATTATCACTATTTCCGAAACGCCTAATCCAAACATGTTATTATTTTTTTATTTTTTTATTAATTCGACCTTACTCCTTGATTTTATGCCCGACCGAGTTTTTCGGCCAAAATATATCCCACAAAATAAAGAGCAGTTAATGGAAAGAACAACATCACCATAGTAATGCCGGTTCCATCTGGAGTAATTATAGCAGACAGGATTAGGAAGAACAAAATAGCGTAGCGCCATTGTCTTTTCCAAAACCCGGCTTGGATTATACCAATAGCGCTAAGTAAGGCCATAAACAAGGGTAAAAGAAATACGAGCCCAACGGCAAGCATCAGGCCAAAAACATAGTAAACAAACTCATCAATCGAGAAAAACGGGGTGGCGCCAATCGCCATCGCATAAGGATAAAGCGCGGTAAATGTCGCCGGAATCAAAAAATAATAGGAGAAACCGGCGCCGGCGAAAAATAGCAAGGTTGAAGGAAGCAAAGACATCAAAACCGCCCTTTTTTCGTTAGGCAGGAGAGCCGGTTGGACATAGAGAATGGTTTTGTAAAGGAAAAGCGGCACTGTCAGCAAAAATCCCAGCAAAATGGAGAACAATACTTGGGAAACAAAGGCGCTCATCGGGTTGGTCACTACCAATTGGACGCCAGTCGGCAGTAAATCATCCCTGATGTGATTGAAAATCTGAACTGAAAAAGAATTCTGGGTCGGCAGGGGCAAAAAATAATTTTTACCGAAAAGCGCCACCTCTTTGGGGCCAAAAGCAAAAAAGAAAAAAGTAAAACCGATCCAAGTATAAATCCAGTGTAAAATATTTTTGACAAATATTTTTAGTTCTTCGAGCAGTGTCATGAAAATTCGCTTTATTCCCCTTCGTCAAATTCCAGTATGGCGCTGTCAGTGGTGTCATACATAATAGTAGTGGAAGCGTCTATTTGTTTGAATTTGAAGTTGTTGTTGAATATAACCCCGGTCTCCACTATCACATTGCCTTTGCTTGCCGGAGCGGTAGCACCGCAACTGCCTCCGGCGCAAACCCACAAGTTTTCATCCTGATTTCTGATGTTGCCGCCGGTTGAAGAGAGCTGGACATCGCCGGCCGAGTCAACGTACATTTCGCCGTAAACCGAACCGGTTTGCCCTATCCTGACTTGAGGAGTGCTGTTGGCATCGAGCACATTAAACTTCCGGCTCGGAGCGACCGAACCGATGCCCACATTGCCACTGCTATCAACGGCAAAAAGATTGGTACCGGCCGAATTTTGAATTTGGAACAAATTGGCCAATTGGCTGGCAATCCCTCTGATCGACAATCCGACTGCCTGGGTGGAAGTCGCTTCAATCGCCAACATTGAATTGGCAAAAGGGGTAGTACTGCCAATAGAGGAGGCACCGGTGCCGGAGACCGCCCCCGAGACTTTGGCAAATGGGCTGGCCGCAATTCTCTGTCTCGGGTCCAGAGTTTCAAAAGAGGTGCCGTTTGAAGAAACTTCTATTTGCAGGAAAATATCTTCGTCGGTATTGAAATTATAATCCAGAGTGTCAGGATAATCATTAGCCGTATCGCCTATGTTTACATTAAATACTCCCTGCCGGACAGTGGCAGGGACTGAGGTCGGAGCAGTTAACGGCCAAAGGCGGTTGGTCCCCGCGACTCCTCCGGTTGAAACATCCCAAATGGAAAACTTGAAATAATATGTGGTACCGGATCCTCCCAAAAGATCTCCGCTTGCATTGGTCAGCCGGCCCTGGTAACTGAATATGGCCGGAGTACCCGCCGCGTAAACCGGAACTTGCGCCAAGAGCAAAGTCAGCAAAACCAAAGCGATTAAAACTCTCTTTGTCATTGGCTCTATTTTACCACAAACGGGTAAATTACAACTTCAAGTATCTGCGGACAGCGAGGAAGCTGGAGAGCGCACCGATGCCGACGCCGGAACCGAGCAGAATAAAAGCAATCTGGAAGAAATTGGCTCGGTAATAATCAAAAATATTAAGCCCTATAAAGAAATTTTCGGTCGTACCGCCGATAGAATATAGCGCCGGGAAAAATACGGCCAAAGTGATGACAGCAGAAATCAATCCAACAATCACTCCGGTTACCACAAACGGCCCCTTGATGTAATTTTTGGAAGCGCCGACGAGCTGCATCACCGAAATCTCTTCGCGGGAAATGTAAATCGCGAGCCGGATGGTATTGAAAGTTATGATGATAGATATGACCACGAGTAATAGCGACAGGCCAGAACCCAACTGTTTAACCGAATCAATGATGCGAGAAAGCCGGTCAATCGTGGTGCGATTTTCAAAATAGTTGATCTTGTCTATGATTTTATTGCCTTCGCTCGACAAAATATTTTCCTCGTTCAGGAAGTTGGCAATACCTTCGTATTGGGAGGGTTCGCGGGCTTTGATGTTCAAGACCGCCCCAAGCGGATTGTCACCCAGCTCTTCCAGCGCCTGCAAGGTAATTTGGTCATTTTCGTGCTTAAGTTTGAAGTTGTCGAGCGATTGCTCTCGGCTCACATATTCCACCGCCATCACTTCCGGCAAAGATTCTATTTTGGTTTGGAGCGCCAAAATATCGGTTTCAGCCGTGGTAGTAATAAAGTATACGTTGACATCAACCTTGTTTTTGAGCTCGGCCAGAGTGGTATTCAAGATTGCGCTCACAAAAATAACAGAGCCGATGACGAAAAGAGTGACTATCATCACCATAATGGAAGCGAGCGACACATACCCGCTGCGCCAAAAATTGGAAACGCCGGCTTTGATAACCCTCTTTAATTTTGTTTTGAATGCTATCTTTTCCATACGATACTAAAATTATGCTAAGCTCTGGAAATGATAACGAAAATTTTCTTTTCCCCTCTCCTTCGCAAGGAGAGGGGTCAGGGGTGAGGTCGAGTTTTTGTAATTTTTCGTTGTATTTCGCATGGTTTTCGTATTAAAGGATATACTTCCCCGTCGGATCGTCTCGGACCACCTTGCCGTCCTGCATGGTTATCACTCGCCGGCCGATAGAGTCAATCACGCCTTTATTATGAGTGGTGATGATGACCGTTGTCCCCAAATCATTTATTTTTTTGAAAATCTGGACGATATCATAAGTATTGACCGGGTCCAAGTTGCCCGTCGGCTCATCGGCTATAATTATATCAGGTTGGTTGACAATTGCCCGAGCGATAGCCACCCTTTGCTTTTCGCCGCCCGAAAGTTCATTGGGGAAATTCCAAATTTTGCTCCCCAAATCTACCAGTTCCAAGACATGCGGCACATCCGACTCTATCTCCTCGTCTTTGCGGCCGGCCGCTTCCATAGCAAAAGCGATGTTTTCGTAAACATTTTTCTGAGGTAAAAGGCGGAAATCCTGAAAAACTACCCCGATTTTACGCCTGACGAAGTTTATATCCTCTCCCGAGAGAGTGTGGATGTCGGTATCGTGGAGCAAGACCTTGCCTCCGGTCGGCTTCTCTTCCGCCAAAAGCATACGGAGCAAAGTGGTCTTGCCCGCGCCCGATGGACCAACGATTGAAACAAATTCGTTAGGAGCGATTGCGAAAGAAACCTGGTCTAAAGCGACATAATCGCCGTTGTATTTTTTTGAGACATTATCAAAGACAATGGACATGACTACATTATAACCCCATGAAGAATTTTTACAAACTACCTACTTTTAATTTCATAACTTACTACCTATATTTGTTATAATAAAAACCATGAAAATACTTTATATAGACGAATCTGGAGACACCACACCCTTTGAGCAAGGAGGAAAGAAAATTCTTGTATTGACCGGCTGCATTATTGACGAAAGAGACAAAAGAGACATCGAGTTAAAGTTTAGAGAAATTAAAAAGAAATATTATCAAAATCCAGATATTGAAATAAAATCAAATTTTTTAAGATACGCTAATCCCAAAATAAGCGACCCAGAAAAAACTTCTCCGATAAAATTATACGATCAAAGACAATATGATTTATTACAATTAGAAATTCAAGAATTTCTTAAAAATATACCGACAAATATTATTTCAGTAGTGATAGACAAAAAAGGATATTGGTCAAAATATCCGTCACAAAATCCATATCATGTAGCATATATTTTTCTCATGGAAAGATTCCAAACATACCTTGATAATGAAAAATCTTTTGGTATTTGCATAATTGATCCGCGCGAGGGCAGAGTGGTTGATAAAAAATTCATTGACAAAGATTTAGACAAAGTCCATGGATATTTGCAGTGGAGAAGTGATGGTTATTGGAAACAATGCTCCCGGGTAATCGAGAAAGCTTTATTTTCTGATTCAGAGCTTACAATAGGAATACAGATTGCCGATTTGTATTGTTACCCCATATTTAATGTTTTTGAATACAACAAAAAATCTGACGAATATGCATGGTTTGATGAAATATCTAAACCCAAATTACACGATAAAATAGAATTGAAATTTTTCCCAACAGAAACAAAAAAGGACTTCCGTTTTTACGAATGAAGTCCGCTTTTGATGGGCGAGGAGTTTCCACCCCGACCACCTATAGAGTATCAAAAAATAGCCTGTTAGGCAACAGGTGTGGATAACTAAAACCACCCAACAAAAAAGCCCCGCGACAGCGAGCCGTAGGGCTTTTTGTCGTGGGGCTAGAAAGCGAGGTTAGGTTCTTGTTCTCCAACTATTCCTTTCAGAGAGTTGGAATTACCCTTTTAGGAGCTTACGCTCACCTTAGCTTTCCTGCGATGGGACGTCGAAAGTGTCCCGGACAAGATCCGCAAAGATCGGTCCAAGAACTTTTTTGATTTCTACTGGCGATGCCCCGATATCCTTTGAAAGATTACCGAGCTCGCGTTTGAAGCCGTCGAAACTGAATTCCTTTTTGCGGATTACAGCCCTCAAAATGGCTTCCAGAACTTCGACTTTTCGTTCAGGAGTCATCATACTTTTCACCTCCTTCCTTTTTTAATCTGTCTAAAGTATAGCATACTACGATATTTAATGCAAGTTTTTTGTGAGTATATGTTGTAAAATAAGGATTTTATAGCTTTTGTTCTGCCTCTATGAAGGCATCCAATTTACCTTGTTCCAAGACAGCTTCCACATCAGAGGTTTCTACGTTGGTGCGGTGGTCTTTAACCAGTTTGTAAGGATGGAGGACGTAGGAGCGGATTTGGCTGCCCCATTCGACTTCGGTGGTTTTGCTTATATACATCCCCTCTTGTTTGGATATCCTTTTTTCTTCCAAGGCCTTAAAAATCTTACCTTTCAAAATAGCGAGGGCTTTTTCTTTGTTTTGAGCTTGGCTGCGCTCGCCGTCGGCTTGAGCCGAGAGATTAGTCGGCAAGTGCACGATGCGCACCGCCGTTTCCCGCTTGTTCACATTTTGGCCGCCGGGGCCCGAAGAGCGAGAGAGCTCTACTTTCAAATCTTTTTCATCCAAATCAATATCTTTTTCATTTTGTTTCTCAAATTTAGGAATCACCTCTACCATCGAAAATGAAGTATGTCTTTTCTGATTGGCATTAAATGGAGAAATTCTGACGAGACGGTGCACCCCAGACTCATTTTTAAGAGTCCCGTAGACATCTTTACCATTTATTTCAAGCGTGATGTTGCGATAACCGCCTTGGTCGTTTTGATTTTCATGCAAGACCGAATAATCCCAGCCCCGCGCGGAGAAATATTTGAAATACATCCGCAAGAGCATTGCCGAAAAATCTTCCGAATCATCGCCTCCGGCGCCAGAAAAAATCGTCATCACTGCGTCCCCCCTGTCATATTGCCCCACTCCTTCCATTTCGTCTTTTAGCTTTTGGATTTCTTTGATGGTAGCTTGAGCCTTTTCTTTGTCACTCCAAAAATCAGGGGCTTGCATCGCCATTTCCAATGTCGCTATTTTATTTTCTATTTCTGTTTTATCCATGAGCCCCTTGCCAGAGTTGAACTGGCGTTTATGGTTTACGATACCATCGTTCTACCACTGAACTAAAGGGGCATAGACCATTCTGAGCCGGAGGAGAGAATCGGACTCTCGACCTCGTTCTTACCAAGAACGCGTTCTGCCACTGAACTACCCCGGCTAAATCGCTTAACCCTGCTAAATATATTATAAAATCTAGACTTTTTCAAATTGTCCTTACATCCCCTCCATTTTTTGATAATCTTTATAGAGAGCGCTGAAACCCACGAGCGCAAACAAGAAAAGTATCAGAGGGTAGACAAAGAAATATTTCGCCGGTATATCTACAATTTGCGAGCCCAGAAAAACCAGCACAATATCAACCGGA
>CAYQIR010000017.1:0-3891 GCA_964417625.1 uncultured Candidatus Saccharibacteria bacterium | reverse complement strand
TCACAAACGATTTTGTATTGCCAAGAATGGAGACGGTTTTTACAATCCGGCTGACATTTTGGGGCCCGGCAAAAAACCCCAGCACTTTTTGCCCGTAAATCCGGCTCAGATAAAAACAAACCGTTGAACCGATGACGTCGCCAAGCAGCGCCAGTAGCAATCCATTTACTTTCCCAAATAAAGCCCCGGACAGAAGGTAAAGAGGCGTTCCCCCCAAGGGGGCTATAATAAGAGTAGAAGCCTTCAGAACAACCAAAACCAGCGGCGCCCAAATACCAAACGATGCCACCTGGGTAGCCAATTCCCCGCTTCTGATCATTTTGATTGAAACTATGAACAAAACGGTTACGACTAGCAGCCACACCGCCTCAATTACTTTTTCTTTATTTAATTTCATTATTTAAGTTTACAGACTCTTTGGAGCTCCGCTAAATCTTCTGCCGATAAAACCGGAGAGGCGCCAACATTCACCCCGGTGGAGTAATACATGACTGACTTTGGATTTTCAGTGTGGTTCATCCCAAGGGCATGGCCGAGTTCGTGCGCCATGGCCAAAATCAGATCTTTGTTATTGCCAAATTGGTATACGTTTATCTCGCCTGTATTATTGGCGCCGCCCCCGATATACTCAGCCTGATTGAACTCCAAACCGCCGCCATATTTCTTGTTATAATTCTCCGCCACTTTGTTGTATTGGGCAGCTTTAAGATTGCGTTCTTTTAGCAAGATGTTTAATTGATTTGACATACCATTAATTGACGATGCTTCTCGATTAAGTCTTTCCGCCTCGCCGTTTAGATAACGCCTTTCCGTTTCCAGAGCTTCATATTGGCCCTTTGGAGCGCCGCCTTTGCTGTTCCAGGAAGCCACTTCTGCATCATAAGCTGATTTTCTGCTTTGAAATACGGATAGAGCTTGTTCGTAAACTGAAACTTTTTGGTCGTATTCACTCTTAAAAAGATTGAATTCGGCATCAAGCTTTTTAAAGACATCCTCTATAGCCGAGAGGCCGAACTCTGTTTTTTGCTTTTGGACGGTAGTCAATTGTCTCTCATCGTAGATTAAGTTTATATTAAACTCAGCCTCCTCGTCGTAAACAAATATTTCCCGGCCAAGCGCCTTTTCCCAGACAATTTCCGCGCTTAGAATCCGGTATTTAAAATCGGCTTCCGAAATGCCAAACTGAGTGTCAAACCGGCCAATCTTGTAATGCAGCGGCTTATCGCACGGGTCCAAAGAATATACATAAAAAGAATAGCCGGTGTATGAAAGTATACCCAGAGTAAATAGCAAAAGGATTGTGCTTTTTAATTTTTGCATACCTAAAATTTAACACAAAAAAACACTTTTTATTATAAGAAAGATTTTATTTTTTCGGCGTTCCCGGCAAAATCTTTTTTGCTTCCGGATACATTGGAGTTTGGGTAAACCCAGATGTGGGCATGTTCCACTTCGTCGCCGATTATTTTTGTTAGTATCTAATCGGTGCCAAAAGCCTTTTGTTGCGCTTTGGCGATTTTGCGCACTATCTCAAAATACTCCCCCGCATTTTGGACATCCCACACCCAGCGGTAATGTTTTTTGGGGATCACTTGGCAATGGCCGGGCGATTGCGGGTTAATATCCAAAAAAGCCATAAAATTTTCGTCTTCATAGACTTTATGGGCCGGTATCTCCCCTTTCGCTATTTTGCAAAATATGCAATTTTCCATACTGCTATTATAACACTTTCCGACAAACGGTAGATTATTTTACAAAAGCAGCATGTGCTCAAAAAATATAACAAAAAGAAACCTGATGAAGAAGACGTGCTGCTCTGCGTCGGCCTCGGCTACGGTCAAGTTTTGCGCATCGGCGACGCCGATGTGTTCGGCCGCGAAGTCAACGCCGCCTCCAAGCTCGGCGAAGACATAGCCAAAGCCGGAGAAATATTGGTGACTAATGCGGTAGTGGAAAATTATGACAGCAAATCTTTCGTCTTCGAATCAATCAAAGACGTCCCCTCCGGCGCCAAAAAAGCGTTTAGGTTGAAGTATTGATTCTCTGCGCGGCTTGGTGACCAAAGTGGGAACCGTGATTAAGGGGTTAAACGGCAATGTTTATATCCCATATTTTAGTCCCAACGAAGCAGTAACTTTATAAAGTTTTAGTATTTTCGTATTCTAGCATTTTCGCCTTTAATTCAGGAATATCCTTGTTTACCGTATCCCAAATATCCTCCAAGTTCAGCTCTGTATAGTTATGGATAGCCACATCTCTAAAACCAGCGATGCGTTTCCATGGCAAATCTATTTTTCTCTTCGTATCTTCTGATAATCTTTTAGCTGCTTCCCCGATAAGCATCAGTTGTAATACAGCGAGACTTTGTTTATCTTGGTTTTTCACGAAAGTGTCTTTGTCAATTCCACCAAGAGACTCCTGTATTTTTCGTACACAGTCGAGTATAAAATCTATGTGGAATTTTTCAGTTTTCATATATGACTTTAAGTTCCGGCCTGATATGTGGTTCCAGAAATTTGTTTATATATCCTTCTGAGACCAAATCAACATCTCTTCCCAAGGCATCTTCGAGGTCATACTTCAGCCCAATAAATTTATATATCCCCATCGGTTCCGGTCCACGTTCTACCAGTAAATCTACATCACTGTCAGGACGATCATCCCCTCTTGAAATAGAACCAAAAACAGACGCTTTTTTGACTCCATAAGCGCGTAAAATAGGACTTATTTTTTCTTGTATTTCTGTAATACTCATATCGAGCATTATACCACAATTAGGTAATCTGCGCTCCCAACTTTTCAAAACAATCGAATACAGCCGAAATTACAACTTTATAAACTTATCTGTATTTGCCTAACTTTATAAAGTTTAGAATTGATGACTTTGAAATCTTAGAACGCAAAGACAAAAAAGCCCCTAGTGCAGACGAATCTACACAAGGGTCTTTTTCATAGTGATATTACAAGTATACTCCCATAAAAATTTTTGTTAAGCTCTCTCATTCTACCTTATCTTAGTATATTGAAGACTTGCGAAGAGCGGTTATCAACAGTCTGGATATTTATATAAAAAGTAGCTATCGTGATCCATCAAGTATTTCCTTTATTTTTTCAACTACGTCATCGATGGAAGAATTGTCTTTGATTAGATAATTTGACTGGCGTATTTTTTCATGACTGCAGAGCGGCAAACTTACGGACGAGCGCCTCGCGCATATTGGCATCGTCTTCAACAATCAAGATTTTTTTGTTTTTCTCCATAGATTTTTGTTATAAATTAATAATATAAGCGCGGTAATGACAAAAACTGGAGCGACCACGAATACAGACAGGTGTCGGCTCCAAGAGCGAGTAATTTGGAAGTTCGCGTGAAAATCGTCAACCACATTGCCGTTGTAGCGCGTGTTCAGATGGAGCGTATACAAGCCGACCGGAAGCGTAAGTTCAGCGAACCTTTTTGTGAAAAGGCCTTCGGTTTCGACAACAATGCTATCATTAAAATTCGCCCGAATCTTTCCGCTTTCATCAGCAATGAGAAACTCCATGTCCACCGGGGTCGGCACCGTACCAAAGCTTTGGAATAGAACGCGCGCGGTAAGTTGACTTGCGTCATTGAGTGCCGACCTCTGAAGCTCAAGACGAATATCAAAAAGCTGTGGTGGCGCGTTTTCGCCTGCTTGTAGTGAGTTCGTCGAATCTAATTCTTTTTCGGAGATTGGAATTAAAAATGTCGTAGCCCCTTCTAATGGGGCGGGAAGCAAGTCCTTGTTATTCGAATCAAAAATGTATGATTCGTTCCTTAGTTTAATTTCAGCAATTTCATCTTTGATCGCAATAAACTCGATAGTGCCCAAGAGCTGCCGCTCTGTAAAACCGTCTTCAAATCCGCCT
>CAYQIR010000016.1:10945-14920 GCA_964417625.1 uncultured Candidatus Saccharibacteria bacterium | reverse complement strand
CCTTCGGCACGCCCACGCATTGGCTCGTTCAGAGTCTCTTAGTTCTATTCTAGTGACCTCACGGGGAATCGGACCCCGATTCTTGCCTTGAGAAGGCAATGTCCTAACCGTTAGACGATGAGGCCCTACTTCGCTAAAGCTTCCAACGTCGCTAAGGCTATGCTGGACAAGTCGCGGGGCAAGCCTAAGCAAATAAAATATAACACAAAATTTGATTTTTATAACTCCATTTTTTATATTTCCCAACAGGCTTGACGCTATTGCTCACTATATGCATAATTAAAAAAGAAGGAGTTTTTTATTCAATGACCTACCGAATTCACGTAGAAGAAAGCGGCATCAGCGGCGCATTGGTTGTCGAGAATCCTGGACTGGCCGAAGCGATCACCGGCGCCTTGAGACTTGCCTTTCCGGACAGTGTGACCGTTTTGATATCAGGAGAGGCTGCTCTGCCTCGACCGACAAAGAGCGGCGCCCCTAACTACAAAGTCGACTCGTTCGGAGTTAACCACTAGCTCGCCAATGCAGCAGCGGGAAAGCCCGCTAGCTGTATCGGCGGGCTTTTTCTTTTCAGACCTCACCCCAAATAACTTTTACAACTTAAAACCGCATATTATACCAGTCCAATTTATAGATATCTTGAATTATACACTTTTATGCGGCCGCACAGTTCTGTATATACACTTATACACTAAAAACTCACGGTCGTGAGAAATTGGTGTAGGTTGAAATTATGCGTAACACCAATCATGACATTTGTGACGGCCGTCAAATTTGTCATTCCTTGTAAGCCACTTCCAAAATATAACCATCCGGATCCTTAAAAACCAGCATGTAACTACCGTTCGGATGGAGAATACCTGGACCGTGCAAAACCAAATCCTTTACTTTTGACAAATTAGAGACCAGATCAACAATATCTTTGTTCTCGACCTGAAAACAAATATGTCTTGGTCCTGGGACTTCTATGTCTCTGGTCAAATCTTGTTTCTCGTAAAAGTAAATTTTTACCCCGTCTTTGGAAAATCCATTCTCATCAACGTGAGACCACCCGATAGCCAAGAATAATTCCTTATAAAACTCCAAAGAAAGTTTCAAATCAGAGACCCAAAATTCTATGTGCCTGATCGGGTTCATAATTGTTGTTTGGCTAAATATTCCCGCACTCCCTTTAACCATCCGCCTTTGAAATAATCTTCGGGCTCGAAATCTTTTGGATCAACCCAGAGCATTTCAGAGTGCCTCGTAGAAAGATGAATTTCACCACCTAAGAGCTTACCCTCGTAACCAACAGCAAATATTCTGACGGTGGGATTACCGGGTGCATTTTCTACTCTTTCGTGGCGCATAAATACTGCCGGCTCACCGATTTCATATTCAATATTGTCCCCCAATTCTTCCTTCATCTTTCTTTCGACAATATCCTCCATGGGAGTTTCAAACTCGTCCGGCTTGATTCTCCCACCAGGCAAGTCCCAGTCTCCAAAATTATCTTTCATTATCAAAAGCTTCCCATCTTTCTCCAAAAAAACTTTCACCGCCACAAAATATGTATCTTTCCCGTTCATATATTTTGTTCCAAGAATTTTTTTAGAGCTTCCAAATCTTTCTTCTCAATGTCAAAGTAGTAGCTTTTTATGCCAGCTTTCTCGGCACTTTCTACCGCCTTGGGGTTATGCTCAAAATAGATTACCTCATCCTTGGTTAAGCTAAAATGTTCCAGAAGCTTCTCGAAATATGCCGGGTCGGTTTTCTCCGGATTATGTTTAAGGGTAAAAACTTCATAGGGCATTGTGTTCAAGCCCCATTCCTTAAATTGCTCGTCATTGGCTCCGGTAACTAGGATTTTCTTATTTGGAAAAGTTTCCAGTATTTCATGCATTTCTTTATAAATCTCTCCGGAAGTGGAACTAAAACAGTCTATCGCATCAACTAAAATTGTTTTCATATTTTTATAAGCTATATTCCCAACCTGGTTGCCAAGATTTGCTTTTGCGCCAATCTTCTGCCAAGGCCTGTTTCCAAGTTTTACCATTTAATAATACTTCAAGAGCAATCTGCGGAGCTTTGTGAGCGACTATGGCCACAGACTTACTATCGTAATTATTTTTAAGGAATTCAAGAAAATCAGCAACACGAGCTTTTACATCTTCATAACTTTCGCCTTCT
This sequence comes from uncultured Candidatus Saccharibacteria bacterium, assembly GCA_964417625.1. GTDB lineage: Bacteria > Patescibacteriota > Minisyncoccia > Phycocordibacterales > WO2-35-19 > CAYQIR01. The sequence continues at coordinate 12,751 of CAYQIR010000016.1, read as the reverse complement.
GGAAAAGGTTTTTCAATGCATTCTTCTTCCTGCATTGGCTCGACAATATCAGAAGAAGCCCCATTCAATTTTCCATAGTTACATTCGCGAAGCCTCGCATCAGGGATAATTTGGTACATTCCTTCCCAGGTGAGTTTTGCGGATTGTTCTGCCCGTATTAAATCCGAGCAAAATACAACATCAAAATATTTGTCTTTGGTTTTGTCTTTAAGCTCGACTGATTGCTTTACACCTAGTTCTGATAATTCAACATCCTTCCAACCGGAAGAAACATGTTTCTCATTGTCGGTAGTAGTTCCGTGGACAAAATACGTAATTTTTATAGACATGTTAACAATTTATTTAATATCTTCATTTATCACAAACCACTCACCTTCGCTTATAACTTCAACCTCGCCGTCAACCACTTTGAGGGCGGTCTGGTCATCGGCGGCGTAAACTTTTTTCTTCATATTTTTTGTCGCATTTCTTATGTTTTCTTCTCTAAGCAGAGGAAAGTACGATGAGTTCAGGTGAGGTAAGAAATAAAAATCCACAAAATTCAGAGCTTTCATTTCTTCCGTCTTGTCCAGGTCTTCTTCGTACACGATCTGGGAAAGTTTGAGAGCCAAGTCACGGCTCGCTACCATGCTTCCGGCGCTTACTCCTACCCACACCTTTGTTTTTAAAAATTCCGGAAGCAATTTGACGAGCCCCGATTTGTTTACCCATTCCATCAAATGGTAAGTGTTGCCGCCTTCAAAAAAGAGAACGTCCGCTTCTTCAAATTTAGGCTTCCAAATTTCTTCCGGCACGGCCGCAATGTCGGCGATATCTATAGACTTAAAACCTTGTTTTTTGAGATTTATCAAGTCGTCAATCAGCCACCCCTTATCGCCCTTTTCCACATCGGCAGCGGTGGGTATAAATACAAGTGAAATATCTTGCGGCCTTTTGTCCGCCAAATCAAAAAGCGCTTCCGATATGGAATTGTTGGTGAGCCCGCCCGATGTTAGAAGCAATTTCATACTACCATTCTAATCAAAATCCTCGCAAAAGCAAAAGGTCGGCTTAATCTTTTATTCATCTTTATTTAGAGAGAATGTAAGGATTACCCATTAACAAGTAACTTTATGAAAGCATTAATTTGGATTGTGGTTATATTGGTGGTCATCGCACTGGGGTTTATTATATTCTCGGGAAAAGACAGTAATGGCACCACTACTCTGCCCGGCACTCAGCAGCCCATAGTCCAGCAAATCGAAGAAGTTGAAATCACAGCGACCGATTTTGAGTTTTCGGTAGACGAAATCCGGGTCAAACAAGGAGACTTGGTAAGAATCAATTTAAAGAACGACAAAGGTACGCACGATTGGAAAATAGACCAATTTAATATTTCTACCAACGTCTTGAATGCTGGAGAAGAAGAGACCGTAGAGTTTGTGGCAAACACAACCGGCACTTTCGAATACTATTGTTCGGTCGGCAACCACAGGCAGCTGGGCATGAAAGGCAACTTGATTATTGAATAGCAACAACAAAAAATTTCATCATTCCTTCACTCCTCCCGATATAAAATTTCACTGCCAGTTCGCTCTTTTCGGGCGGGAATTATTAGAACAAATTATTCAGCAGATAACTTTTAGCATTAATTTTTATGAAAAAGAAAATAGTTCTGGCAGTGGGCACAGCCGCTCTCACACTGGTGCTGTTGCCGATGTTCGCTGCGTTTGAAGCTCATGTTATCAATGTTACGGCTCAGATTGAAAACGCCCTGGAAGTGCCGGTGAGCGAGATCCGGTTCGGCACCGTGTTTCCTCAGGAGCA
>CAYQIR010000016.1:0-10935 GCA_964417625.1 uncultured Candidatus Saccharibacteria bacterium | reverse complement strand
CTCCGAGTCGTTCATGACTGAGGAAAGAGTGGATGATGTCAATTACTTCATCAGGCAAAAACCAAAGTGCGCCGTTACTGCCGATGACGGGCAGACCTTGACCGGTCCGACCGCTACCGGAGAAATCATAATCGGCGACAACGCGTCCACTACTGAAGTAGTTGAGACCTCTTGGATTGATTGCGGGCCGGCACCGCGCGAACTTGAAGAAGATGAGTCTTGGGATGTTTTACCATCGCTTTGCCCTTACATCTCAAAAGAAGATGATCAAAGTCCGGACAACGACGGCAGTACTCCTTCTTTCCACCAGCCATGGACGGTCGGCAGTACTACTGTAACTTGGCTTGATACTCTCGGCCGCTTGGCCAAATCGGAACAAGATACGGAAGACAACTGGACAATTGACTTGGCCGTGCCTTGCTTCGGAGGGTCTTGCGCGCAAGATTGGGCTAACTTCGTTACTTCCGTGAACCCGGCCGCCAACCCGGACGAATTCACTCAGCCGATTGAGAACGAACACAAAATATTCGGCTGCGATCTGTGGGTTGAAGTCTTGGGAGTTTCCACTTCTACTTCTACCGAACCGACTACTCAGACTTTGACAGTTAATAAAGTGGTAGTCAACGACGATGACGGGACTGCGACTACTACCGACTTTAGCTTTACGCTGGATGGTGGGAGCGCGATAGCATTTGAAGCAGATGGTTCCAATGTGATGCCGGTGTCTGCCGGAGCCCACATTGTCGCTGAACCTGCGGTCGCGGGATACACCGCTACCTTTAGCGGAGACTGCGATGCTACAGGCAATGTGACAGTGGCAACAAGCAGCAGCGCGACTTGTACTATCACTAACGATGATAATCCTGCAGAAGTTGGCAGCTTGACTGTGGTTAAGGTGATAACCAACGATGATGGGGGTGTAGCTACTGTAGGAAACTTTAGTCTCTTTGTTGGGGGTACTGGAGTAACGAGCAGCACTACCACTGCATTTGCGCCAGGCAGTTACATTGTCACCGAGACCGGTGTGGCTGGCTATGCGGCGTCATTTGGCGGAGATTGCGACTCTTCGGGTAACGTAACACTAGTAGCAGGAGACAACAAAATCTGCACCGTTACCAACAACGATATTCCTCCGACCATTACTCTCAACAAGGAAGTGATAAATGATAATGGAGGGACCGCTACTCCAGCCTCCTTTACTCTTCGAGTAGACGGTATTGTTGTGCCAAACGGCACCTCTATTCAGAGAGATGCTAATACCAACATCTCTATCACCGAGGATCCGCTCGCAGGCTATACTTCTACCGGCATCACCGGCACAGGTTGCCCGGCCACTTTGGGAGAACTCTTCACAATGGACTTGGCTGAAAGCATCACCTGCACCGTCACCAACGATGATAACCCTCCGGCAGAAACTTAGACAACCTCAACAAGTAGTCTAATCAGTTTCTCCTCTCTCTTCTCGGCTCAGACTCCCCCATTTCAGTCTGGGCCGAGATACAGAGCGGTGAACCGCTCGTTATAATTATAAGAATAATATTTATTAGTTAAGTAAAAGAAATGGGGAAAAAAATTATAATCGGTTTGGTTGTTGTCCTGTATTTGTTTGTCTTTTACGTCGTATTGGACGCCAATAAATATAAAGCGATGGTCCATATCATTGACACTGCCGGCAAAGTGGGAGTGAACCCAACGTCGGAGAGCCTGGATTTTGGGGACATCTCTCTCGGCATGTCGGCCAAAAGGAAAGTAAGCATCGCGAACGGCACCTTTATGCCGATGCGGGTCTTAGTCTGGAAAACCGGAAATATAGACGACTTGATTGATGTGAGCGACCAAAATTTCAGGCTCGGAGCCCATAGCAGTTCAAAAATAGAGTTCAGCACTTACGTGCCGGCCTCGGCAGTGGTAGACAGCAATTACGAGGGAATGGTCTATATCTTTAAAATCCCAACCTTTGGCTTATGACTATGAAAACTATAATCAACATTTTCACTTACATAGCCATTGTCGCCGTTATAGTTTTCGGTTTGCCGAAATTTCTGAGCTATTACCTGGAAACTCCCTACCCAATGGCAGCCATCACTTCCGGCTCCATGTGGCCAGCTTTGAAGGAAGGCGATCTCATATTTATCGAGGGTACTGAGCCGGAACAAGTGAAGGTCGGCGACATCGTGGTCTTCAGGAGCGAAGCTACCGGCAATTTCATTATCCACCGCGTTGTCAAAATATCGGGCCAAACTTTTGTTACCAAAGGAGATGCAAACTTCACCGAAGACCAACCGACCAAGTTTGAAAACTTGATAGGCAAGGCCTTCAGTCTCAACGGAAAAAATATGAGAATTCCTTATCTCGGCTCAATCACTGTCTTCGCCAGCAATTTAAAACAAGAAAAGAAAGCCGAATAACCAAAACACCATGAAAAATTTTATGCGCAAAATATTTATGTCTGTCTCCCCGGCAATGGCGGCCCTCGTCCTTGTTGGTGGCATCATACCCCTGTCCGCTTTTGAGGCCCACGTGGTCAATATTACCGCCAAAATAGAAAGGCGGCCATGCATAGAGTTTGAAACCCGTTCTTTTGGTTTTTGGAAAAATTTTGAACAGAGCCGCATCTACCCGCAGACTTTAGGTGGAGAAGCTATCATCAACGACGCTGAGGCCGATGCGGTCTTTGACTTGCCGAACAATATCATGGTGAACAAACTCAAAAAACAGCTTCTATCTTTGAAGTTTAATGTTTCTTTCTATAATTCCGGCACGGCACTGGTGCCCGGCAGCACTACGACAGTAAACCAGCTCGTAACCGAGGCTGACAACATGCTCCTCACTGACCCGCTTCCGTCAGATAGCGTGTTGGAGGCGATGAAAAATAAACTGGAATCAGCCAATACCGACGGCACTCTTTCCACCTGTCCAAAAGACGAAGGCGGAGATAACGGAGAAGAGGGCGATGACGAAGAAGAAAATGGCGGCAATGACAACGAGAATGACAACAATGAAGAGGAGCATGCAAACAACGGCAATGAAAACGAAAATAGAGGCAATGACAAAAAGACCGGAGTAACAGCCTCTTCAGAATCAGATACGTCGGCCACTACCACCGCCACAACGACCGCTCCGGAAATCACTGCTACTTCTACCGTTTCAAATTCTTCGGCAAGCTCAGAACCTTCGGCAACCACAGCGACCACCACGCCAACTGAAACGACTGCTTCTTCGGAAACTGCAACATCGACTACAACTTCTGCAACAACCACTTCTCTCACAACCGAAGAAGAGACAAATGATAACAACGCCCCTTCGGCAACCACAACCACCGAAGCTGCCGGGACCGGTAATGAAAATCCTCCGGCCACTCCGGAAGAAACAACGCCTGATACTGAAACTCCTCCAACCGAAAGCATTTCCACCAGCCCAGACGCGGCGCTGAAAGTGGAATAAATTTTCTTATCGGAATTGCATGTAAACGGGAAGGCCGCCCGAGATGCACCTCGGGCGGCCTTCCCTAATTCTTTCCGCACCAGCAACAGAAACGGAAAAAACCTTGAGACAGACTTTTTTCTCTATTCATTGCCGTTATATTAGCGGATAAACGCGATAATAAAGAGCATTAAAGAACTGTGCTCTTGATTTTTCTGAAGTCATAATAACAGCAGCCCGATGAAGAAAAAGTGAATTCTTTTAAGAATTTTTTATTTTATTTTTTCAGTGAAATTTACCGATATTTCGTTTAGTTTGGACAAGTCTATGTGGCTTTGGGCCGGGTCCTCTCCATTTTTGTCAAACGGCAGAGTAACGATGGCCACCGTACCCTTATTTTCGGCGCTTCTGATGGTGATGCGCCCGGAATGTATTTTGACCAGCTCACTCACAATGGTCAGGCCGAGCCCCGAAGAGCCACGCTTGCGGTTGCGGGAATGTTCCGCTCTATAGAACGGCTCAAATATATGCAGAAGATCGCTTTTGGTAATGCCTACGCCGGTATCTTCAATATGCAGAACAACATTGCCGATATAATCGGGGCCAATTCTCACGGTTATATGGCCGTTATCATTGCTGTAACTCACGGCATTCTTCAAAAGATTGACCGCTATCTGTTCCAAGGCCACCGCGTTGCCCCAAACCAGGTGCGGGGATACTTTTTTGATTGTTATTTCCAAATTCTTTTTTTCCGCCAAATCTTTAAGCTTCATGACGGCAAAATCTATGACCGGGCCCATATCAACGGTCGCAAATTTAATTCTTTCCGGCTGAACCATGTTTTTCAAAGAAAGGAGGTTGTTTATTATTTCAGACATGCGGTCAAGCTCTTCTATATTGCTCTCTATCGCTCCCCTCATCCTGGTGTCCAGTCCTCCGTCCATAAGAGCCACTTCGCTATTGGTTTTTAAAATTGACAGCGGGGTGCGCAGTTCGTGGGCGATATCGGAAACGAAGCGTTTTTGAGCACTCATCGCCTCCCTGACCGGACGGAGAGTTACTTTGGCCATTAAAAAAGTGAAAGCCGTGGTTAAAACCAAAGTGATAAAAGCGAACAATATGAACCGGTTGGACTTTACTACTTGCAGAGCATCGCTGATATAACTGCTGTCGGCGCTGCCAGAGGCGATGCCTTTGATAACTCCGCTGATGACAGTTTGGAGCACATCTTGATAGATATAGTTGAAGAAAATTGCCGCAATGATAAACAGCGACAAAGCGAAAATAAGCTGCAGAGAGATCACATTCACTTCACTTTTTACCAAAGGATCGTGCCAGTATTTATGCTTTGAGGCGGTAGCCAATTCCACGCACCGTCTCCAGTACCCAATCATCGCCTCGCGGTTCAAGTTTTTTTCTAAGGTTTTTAACATGTACGTCTACAACATTGCTAAACGAACTGTAATTGAAGTCCCACAGATGGCTGAGCAATTCTTCTCTATTCACGACTTTGTTTGGATTGCGCATGAAATATTCAAGCAGGACGAATTCTTTCAAAGTCAGGGGTATTTCCTGTCCCCGTTTGCGCACTTTCATTGATGCCGAGTCCAACTCAATATCTCCGATGACCAATGCCGGCAGCAAGCTGTTTTGAGGCCGGCGGAAGATGGCCTTGATTCTAGCATTAAGCTCTTCAAATGAAAAAGGCTTTATCATATAATCATCGGCGCCGGAGGTAAGCAAATTGACTTTATTTTCCATTTCATCCCGGGCTGTAAGCACCAATATGGGAGTGGTAATGTTTACCTCTCTCATATTTCTGGTAATCTCCAAACCATCCATATCGGGTAGCATTAAATCAAGGATCACCAAGTCATAATCCATATGATTTAAAACGATCCGATCGAGGGCTTTTTGGCCGTTGCCTATAGAATCCACGGCATAACCGTATTTAGTAAGCCCTGCTACCAAGGCATCGGCCAGCTTTTCCTCATCTTCTACAACCAAAATTCTCATGCAAAAACTATACCACGCGAAGATGAATACTTCATGAAGACGAAAAGTCCCTGTAATTCTTTCATAATTATTTACTAAATGTAGTATAATTTTGATATGACAGAGGAAGAAAAAGTAGAGGCAGGACAAATAACTCCCCCTGACTCCCTCTTACAACAAGAGGGGGTACCGGAACCAACTATCTCAATTTCTGGACCAGCTCCCGAAATTCCCGCCCCAGAAATTGCTGTTTCTGCGGAAGCAGCTGCGCCAATTATGGAACCAGACGCAGGGGTTGGAGAATTGCCTCCAAAATCCCCGGCAGACGAAGCACAATCCGCATCAAACCCGACTGAAGCTTCCGAATCCGCCCCCGCCGTGCTAGACGAACCGCAGAACGAACTGCCCCCGCAGATTATGATAACCAAAACCCCTGATACTGTCACCATTACCGAAGTTGTGCAACCACCGGAAGTGTCAAGGGTTCCCCTTGACACACTTAATACGCGAGGAGTTTTGAAAGGACTTTGGCCGAAGCTGAAAGAAAAATTGAGTTTCCGGACCGAAAAGCGGCTGACTAAAATCATGGAATTGGCTCGCACTAGGGCCACCAAAGGAGAGAGTATCCAATGCATGTCTCTGATGCCACCGCCACCCGCTATTTAGGTAAGCTCCGAGACCGCGGCCAACTCAAGAACATCGGCAACCCAAAGTGGCCAAAATACTCTCCAAACTAGGCTCAAAGCCGCACACCACTCGGCTCAATCCGCCCGAATTGAGCCGAGTCTTGTAAATATTATAATATTATGCATAATAATAACCAACCAACGAGGAGTTCGGTCTACAAGACTGGATACCACGGGTCATAATCGCTGGAGTTGGGGTACGATCCTATTATCCCCAGCGCGCGGAGAGTGGTGCCTCCGGGCTGTGTTAACCAAGGTCCCCATGAAGTACGGGGACCTTTTCTACACGTAATTTTTTCATCCTTTCCCTCTCTTATCGCCCCTTCACCACCACATCTTCCGGACGGTCAGGTGGGATTTGATAATAATTGATGAGAAATTTGGTGATATTAAGAAACGGGTCGGTCAGAGTTTCGGAAGCATAGCGCACATTTTTTGGATACAAGTGAAAGAGGAAAACCAAAAACTTCGGTTTGTAAGCCGGGAAATAGCCAAAGAAAGAGTGCAGGTATTTGCCCTCCGCATAACCGGCGCGCCCTTCCTCGGTCATCTGGGCGGTGCCGGTCTTGGCGGCGACCGAGTAGCCGGGGATTTTGGCGGTGCCTTCGCGCAGAGCCGTATCTACCACTTTCACCAGCATTCTGGTGATTTCCTCGGAAGTTTCTTTTTTGATAACCTGTTTGCCCGGGGCAAAAGTGATGCGCTTGGAAAGACCGTTCTCGTATTCTATTTTTTTGACGATATGGGGCGTGATCAGGATTCCCCCATTTGCTAAAACCGAAAGCGCCCGGACGGTTGCGATCGGCGTAAAGGCGATGCCTTGGCCGTAAGCGGCGGTCGCCATTTCAATCTCGCGGCTACTGTTCAGATTTTCTATTAGGCCGTTTGCTTCATTCGGCAAATCAATTCCGGTTTCTGTCCCGACACCAAAGTTTTTCATATAGGTTGAAAATTTTTCGTTGCCCATCTTGAGAGCGACGTAAGCGGCGCCGGTGTTCAAAGACTGGCTCAATACTTCCTGCATGGAAACTAGCCCCCGCCCACGATCATCGTAATTTGAAATGCGCTTATTATTCAAAAACAAGAATCCGGCATCGTAATAAGTGCTGTTTGTCGAAACAGTGCCGCTATCAATGCCGGCCGCCATCGTCAAAGGCTTCACAATGGAACCCATTTCGTACACTCCTTCCACAATCGGGTTCTGGAATGATTCAACACTGCTTGCTTTAAAATTGTTGAGATCAAACGAAGGACTCCAAGCCGTGGCAATGATTTCGCCGGTCGAGGGGTCAATGACGACCCCGCCCGCTCCGTCGCTCTGCCATTTTTTGCGGATATCAGAAAGCTCGTTCTCCAGAAAAAGCTGGACCGAAGGCTCAATAGAAGTAACGATGCTGCCTTCCTCTTCCGGAGTATCGTTCAAAGACTCTTTTACATTGGAGAAAAATTCCACAAAAAAGTTGTTATAAGCTTTGGTCGGGTCCCGCTTTAAAATATCTTCATAATACCTTTCCAAGCCGTAGCGGCCGGCCAGAGTATCTCCTATATAAGCCACGAAGCCAATGGCCTGAGCGGCCAGATTATTGCCCGGATAGAAGCGCCATTTGTCTACAGAGATGGTTACCCCGTAGATATTAAGGGCTTTGATTTTATCGGCTGTTTCTGTGTTTAGATGCTTAGCTATCTCCTCGTTCTTGTCTTTTTTGTTTTTAGCTTTGCTTAAAAATTCATCTTTGGTGACCGGTATAAGCCGGCTTAGTTTTTCATACATCTTTTCTGGGTCGGTAATGGCACTCGGGTTGATGGAAATGGTAAATCCAGAACGCGAGATGGCCGCCGGTATGGTTTCTCCGGTTTTGCCTGAAAAATATATTTCACCGCGGTTGTAGGAAATCGTATTTTGATTGATATACTGCCTTTCAGCCAGAGCGACAAAATCCTCGCCGTGGACTATTTGCACAAAATAAAGCCTCACTGCCATAGTGAGCGCCATCAAAATAATAATGATGGACAAAAGTCTGATTCGAGCCGTCATTATTTTATTTTAATTCATTTCAAAAGAAAAAGCAGTTTTTTGGGATTTATTGACAATAAAAGTTTTAGCGCTGGCTTCAACCAATCCGAGATTGCGGGCCGTCTCTGCGTTTATTTTGTTGTCGGCGAGCAGACGTTTACCCTCCACCTCGCTCACTTCCACGTTCAAAGATTGGATTTCCTGCTTGCTTTTTTCCACCAGCGTCAGGGTGTAGACCATTTTATTGGCAAAATAAACATAAGCGAGCGCGCAGGCAAAAATAAAGCCGATCAGCGCGAGACGAGTCGCTTTATTCGTTGCGAGAGCTATTGTTTTTTGTCTTGCTAAATTGGTCATATTTTTCTAATAGTCCTTAATTTGGCGCTCCTGCTTCGCGGATTTTTATTAACTTCTTCATCTGTTGGTACTATCGGCTTTTTATTGATAAGTTCTCCTTTACTCTCTTCTTTTTTCGCTTTAAAAAAATTTTTGACTATCCGGTCTTCCAAACTATGAAATGATATTACCGCCAGCCGGCCGTCGCTCCCCAAAATTTCAAACCCCTTCTCCAGACCCTGGATCAACGCCTGAAGTTCCTCATTGACTGCGATTCTCACGGCTTGAAAAGTGCGAGTTGCCGGATGAATCCGTCCGAAGCTGTAAAATATCGGCACTGCTCCTTTGATGATTTCTGACAGCGCCCCCGAAGATTTAATCGGCTCTATTTTTCTTGCTTCTACGATCGCTTTGGCAATGCGGCGAGCGTATCTCTCTTCGCCATAACCATAAATTACATTGGCCAGATTTTCCTCGCTCCAACGGTTTACGACATCGTAAGCGGTAGTGTCTTCTTCAGTGGGAGAACCGGCAAAAGTCATGAGTAACGGTTCATCCCTCAAGAAACTGAATCCTCTGTTTCCCTCCTCAAACTGGTCGGTGCTCCAACCGAGGTCAAATAAGATTTTGGTCGGCTTCATGCCTAGCATTTCCGGCACCTTGTCAATATGCCTGAAGTTGAGCAGAGCGAGTTTGGGATCGGCTTCGGCGAGTTTCAGCCTCTCGCCTGCGATATCCAAGGACATTTGGTCGGCATCAATCCCGATGAGAGCGACACTGCCTTTGGTCCGTCTCCAAACTTCCTCCATATGCCCTCCCGAACCAACTGTCGCATCCAAGTACACATCTCCCGCCTGAAGATCTAAACTGTCTATGGCTTCTTTTAAAAGAACACTTTGATGCAAGTTCATAAAGGCGCAAGTTTAAAAGTTATAAAGTCAATAATTTTTTATTTTATTTTTTACTTTACAAACTTGATAAACTTTCAAACTTTTGAACTTACATGATGCCTAGGCCTGATAATTTTTCGGCCAGGCCCAGAGCTTCCTTCTCAACCTGTCTTTTGTAATCGGTCCACGATTTTTCGTTCCATATTTCCAGGCGGTTCTGCACTCCGATCAAAACCACTTTGGTTTTGAGATTGGCGCGCTCCCTGAGGAAATCCGGAACCAAGACTCGCCCGATATTATCCACTTCGACCTCGCTCGCTCCGCCGAACATGTATCTGGTGAAGCTTCTCATATCGGCACTGAGCATTGAAGAGTTCTCGGAGAGCTTCGCCGCAATCTTTTCCCATTCCTTGACCGTGAAGGCAAACAAACACTGGTCCAGCCCCGGGGTAATAACAATCTTCTTGCCCATCAGAGAACGAAACTTGGACGGCAGGGAAACCCTGCTTTTGTCGTCTATCGTGTGCGTGTATTCTCCAATAAGCATGTTACGAATTTTACGAATAAGATCGAATATCCGAATGAGATTTTTGTGTTTGTTTTTTTATTCGCGTTATTCGATCTTATTCGTGTTATTCGCACTATCCACTTTTTCCCACTTGATTCCATCTTATACCACTTCGGTTTATCGGTCTACCACTTTGCCCTGTGGATAAGTGGATAACCCGATTCTGCATCAAAAATGTTGATTTATGTAAAGTGATATGTTACTATTGTTCGTAGAAATAATGGCATGTCCCACGAAGGGGCGAGTCATAAAGGAGATGAAATGCCTGAACAGGATGATTTTGGGAAGGATTTAGGCTTGGTACACCAAGTGGTCGTGTCGGGCCGAGGCGTAGGGGCTGATCGCAATTTCTGGGCGAGTCTTGCCCACAATAAGGACCTGCTCGAAGACGTGGTTGAGTTCGTTGATAGTTGGTTAGCGGTGACGCAAGAGGACAGAAAAGCCGTTAACAAGTGGCTGTTCCAATTCGATGTCGGCAACCCTCTCCAAGAGAAGGAATCGTACTACTGGCGGACTTCTCATTGCGGATGGTATAAGTTCGCAAATCATTGCGACAACGAAGTGCCGGCGCTTGATAACTTTATCAAAAAGGCGAGTCGGAACAAGCAGGTGCGCATGATTTTGGGAGAGATGCACTGCTTCTTTCTTCTGTTCTACCTCTATTCCGGTTTGTGGTCATACAAAAATCGGAAAGGTGTGAAGTGGATGCATTCGCCCCTTTGGTCAACCTTCTCTAATTTGCGCGATATCGTGAACGGCCATAGTCCGGACGCGCATACCCATTACGCCGGCACCGATTACCATAAGGCAATCATGGCCAACCCGCACTTCCAGCAGGTGAAAGCATTGTTTGGTCAGTACGCAACTAACTGGCGGGAAGACCATGAGGTCGAAGGGAAACTCACCGCGGAACAGATTGGCGAGCTTATCAAGGTTTGCTGTGAAGCAGCTCTTATGCAGAGAGTTAGCATCCAGACCACTCTTCAGAAGATCTCTGAAGCAGAGTAGTACACCCTAAGCCTG
>CAYQIR010000015.1:2406-16039 GCA_964417625.1 uncultured Candidatus Saccharibacteria bacterium | reverse complement strand
TCAGAGACAAGAAAGAGTTGGGCGTAAGGATGGAAGGAGTCGGTAATAATTTTAAACAAGAACTAGACGAAGTTTTGCGAGAGAAAGGTTTGATTGAAGATGAGGATAATGTCTATACAGAAAAGCAACAACAACAATTAGCTGGCTACGATACACCAAGTAAAAACTACGAACACGCCGCAATTGAACTCCTTTTGGACGATTATTTTGACGAAAATTTTCCAGATTCCTCGTTGACTGGTAAAGATATTGCAAATCAAGTTGATAACCTCATTAAGCATTTTGCTGAACTGGCTCATCGTATCAAATCTGGTAGTAGAGTTAAGTTGGTTTTGGTCAGTCATAGTGGTGTTGTTGAATACCTCACAAAAGAAATCTTTTTAAGGAACAATCCGGAGCTATCCTCAAAAGAGGTTAAAACAGAGCAAATTGGAGGACTAGTTGATTATATGGAAGGGCCTACCATTACAATTCAATCTGACGATATGGGTGAGCAAAAGATTGGCTTTAAGTTTAAAGATTTGAATTTAGATTACAAAAATGAATAAAGTCATTTTAATTAGCGGTGGAACTTCGGGTATTGGAAAAGAGATTGTAATTACTCTTTTAAATAAAGGTCATAAAGTAGCTACTTTTTCTAGAACTCAAAAAAGGATTGAGGAATTAAAATCTGCATTGGAAAATAAGTTTGACCCTGCTAATTTTTTGATTATGCAAGGTGATGTAACTTCAACAAGTGATTTACGAAAAGTTACTGATTCAACTATAGAAAAATTTGGAACTCTGGATGTAGTGATTAATAATGCTGGTGTCTGCTTTTTATTTGAATGTGATTCTTTTGATTTAGAAGAGGTAAACAAAATGATTCAAGTTAATCTTGTTGGAGTTATGAATTTTGTAAAAATAACCGTGCCTCATTTTAAGAAAAAGAAAAGTGGACTTTATATTAACATTTCATCCGTCTCTGCTTTAGAAGCAATTGCCACTGGTGAATTTTACAGTGCAACAAAGTTTGCATTAAAAGGATATTCTGAAGGATTACGTGAGGAATTGAGCGACTTTGGTATTAAGGTTGGGAATATTTACCCAGGACCAACTGATACAGAGATTTGGAACTCTCCTTCAATGAGTAAATATAAAAAAGATAATCCTGACATGACCTTCCTTACTGCCGTTGAGGTTGCAAAATGCGTTGAATCCATGATAGACCAAGCAGAATCTTCAGATATAAAGGATATTGAAATCAACCCCTCCTAAGCAAGCTCCCCGATATTGCCCTCAACATATTTAGAGAAAACCTTTGATAAATGCTCTCTTCCTAAACCATCATTGTAGATTGATAGGAGGAAACAAAGAAATACTTCGTAAAAATTTCTAATGCTTTCCTCGTAATGCCTACCTTCTTTTATATATGATTCGTAAATTAAGTCTGCTTTTTCTTTTCCAGCTAAAGCGGCAACACATCCAGAAATCTTTGCCATATTAAAAATAGAATCGGTAACTCGCATATCTTTTTGTGGGAGTAAAATATCAATAAATCCTACTTTATTATCAATCACCAAAACATTATCACTGTGGTTATCTATTGAGGCTTCAAGTCTACTGTCATCAAAAGCTTGAAAGTAGTTTGAGTTATTGAAGAATGCAATCAGCTTTTTGATTGTACTTTCAATATACTCTTTCTCAATCGTCTTTGGTGAAAAAGCTTGGCAAATCTTTTCAATAGCCTCGAGATTATCACCTATGAGTTTTTTGCCGCCTCGTGAGAACATCTCGGAAAGCTCGGTCTGTTTTTGAATAGTTAATTCTTTTAGTTTCTCACTAGTAAATGAGCCAATATCTCGTAGATTCTGGTCAGTAATCTTATTTTCTAGCAACAATTGCGTAACATTTGATTTGTCATCAATCCTCTTCATTACTATGTAAAAGTCTTCAGCCTCATCTTGGGATGAAGGCACCCACTGCCCATCGGTTAATTTATAAGGATTAAGTGAAAGATAAATGTCAGGTGCCATTGTATGATTCCAAGAAAAGTCTTCGGAATAGAACTCTTTTCGGAAGTTTACATCACTAAATTGACCGTAATAGTTATCACTATACTTGTATATTTTTATGACTTTATCAGAAAAAAAGAAAAGCTTTGAAAAAATTGTTTCAAGCTGTTTCTCGTGTTTTTCGTTACTTATTAAATTTTGCTCAAATGCTTCAAGTAAGTTCATGGGCTGAATCTTAACAATTTATTGTTTTAAAATCCACATTAAAAAGTTCTGTGCTTTAGTTTTAGTACCATCACAGTATGGTTGGATAGTAAATTTCTCCCTCTCTTTTTCCCCAAAAAATTTGGCCGTCTTTTACATAGGCAAGTTTTCCTCTATCCTCGTGCCATTCTTTAAGAGAATCGAAAAGATTGATTTGATGGTTATGGAAGACCGAATGGACTTGGACTATTGATACATTACCCAGTAATTCTTTTTCGGATAGCGGTTTATTTGGATCTAACATATACATCCCGTGGAATACTAAAACTACATTTTTCAAACGCTTTAATTTATTACCGAGCTCTTTTGATAGTTCTAGTAAATTGTATACTCCAGGAACTTCAATATAACAAGCTAAAATATAAGTATCAGGATAATTAAACTTATCTTTCGCAAGAATAGTATCGATTAAGGTTCTATCAATAGACACAGACCTAGTAACTTCTATCTCTCGAGCACTAAAAACTCCTTTTTCAATAGTCATTAGAGCAAGGTCGGGTGGATCTATAGTAGGTTTGCCAATCCAAAACTCCAAAGATTCCTGCTTTTGAAGTGCTAATGTTAATAAGCTCCCGACATAAAGTTCTATATATTCCTTCTCTAAATTGATAAATGACTTAAAGCCTTTCTTTTTGGTGTGATCCCAAACCTCTTTTAACCCTCCCCCAGGTCTGTGCCAATAAGGTATCAGTTTTAGATGACTTAGTTCGGTCTTACTTCTTTTAGATTTGATCCCTTCGAAAAACATAGCAAGGGAATATTAACATAATTAACATTCCAGAGTCATATCTAACCACTTACACATTCGGTTCTACTTGGTATACTAATCCGCACCACTTCGCTCCTTCGTTATGCTCGGAAGCTTCGCGGTGCAGGCACTTAGACTCATTTTTTATTGATTTCCAAAATCCCCTTATTTTTCAACACATTTTTAGTATAAGTATTTACGAAATGCAATTTTCCTACTTTTTTACTTGACAAAAAATGTGGGTATGCTATACTTATAACAGTTTTAGTTCCTTTACACAAAGTCCACTACGATTGGTTCACACGATACTTCTGGAAGAAGTTATGGCAAGAGTTATCTTCCAAAAGTGTGTGAGTCATGGTTAACTCTCTTTATCTTGGGAGCGTTTGTTGAGTGGCAATCCAGGGTAATATTCAAAATCAACTAGCTGTCTGGATTGTCGGTGAAGCGAAGACGATATCCGATAAACAATCCAGACGGGACGCTCGCAAGAGCAAACGTCTATCGTTTTCTTCGGTCTCGGACGACCGAACGGTACATGATACTCATTGAGGGCATCCGTTGGAGCCTCGCCGGAATAAAGTCCTGCTAAAGGGAAAAGAACAACCCTGGCTCCGCAAGGAGTGACGGCCCGTCAACGTAGAGTTGATGGGCCTTCTTGTTTATTTGAATTACCTAAACAAATTTTTGAAGGCGTCTTTGAGTTGTTGCCAGACGGAAAGTTCGAGCTTGGTTGAGCCGGCAGACCCTTCTTCGGTCACGATGATAGCGACACTCTCCCCCACTTCGGCCACATTCAATTTTTTGCGGAGTTCGAATTCCAAGCCTTCGCTGGTTTCCAATTTGCGGAGCGAATCTTCGAGATATTTTTTCCTGGCTTCCAGATTTTGGGCTTCTACCGTTATCCGGGCCAGCAGATCCTCAGCTGCTTGCCTTCGATTGTAAACTTTGCGGACCGCATTTAAGGCGACAAGCAAGACAATGGACAGAACGATAAAAATCGCTATCCTTTTCCATTGACCGTCGGTTCTTGTCTTGATGCCTCGCATGTTAGATGATAGCATTCTAGCATGCTCTGGAATAAAAAATCCCAAAAGGCGATCAAGGTCATTTGGTTTATTATGTCTATTTTGCTGATTCTCGGCATGGTGCTTCTCTATTTGCCTTTTTAGGTCAGAAACCAAAAAGCTGATTTTTTAAAAGCTGCAGAACGAGTCTCGCTTGTTAAAAAATCAGCTTTTTGGTTTTTAATCGCTCTTCATCATCTTTAGGAAAACATCTTGCGGAATATTGATTGAGCCGCGGGCCTGCATTTTCTTTTTGCCTTTTTTCTGCTTTTCGCGCAATTTCATTTTGCGGGTGATGTCGCCACCATACATATGCTGGGTGACATCTTTACGAAAAGCGGAGATGGTGCGGGAAGAGATGATGCGTCCGAGCGCCCGACCCTGGATTTTTACCACTATCATCTGCCTCGGAATCAGGTTATGCAATTTTTCTACTGCGGTTTCGGCTTCGGTTTCAACAATACGCTTAGAGATGACCCGTGAAAAAGCCGGCTGAACTTCGTCGTTAATTAAAATGTCTAGCCTAACCACATCAGCCTTGCGCATATCGGCAATTTCGTAGGAAATAGAAGCGAAACCCGAGGTCACACTCTTTAACCGATCAAAAAAGTTGCGCATCAGTTCACGGAGCGGCATCTGCATAAAAAGTCTGGCGCGGTCTTCTCCAAAATTTTCGGATTCGCCGAGTTCGGCTTCGTATTCATAAGCCATCTGCATAATCGCACCCAAGTATTTGACCGGGGAGATTATGATTACCTTGACCCAAGGCTCAAAAATATCCTGAAGTAGTCCTTCATCGGGAAAATGCGAGGGTGAATAAATAGTTTCTTTTTTACCATTTTTGTAAACTACTTCATAAGTGGTAGTAGGCATCGTTACTACCAGATTGATATTGAATTCGCGACGCAGACGTTCGGTGATAATTTCCAAGTGAAGCATACCTAAAAACCCGCAGCGGAATCCCCTACCCAACGCGCCGGATGATTCTTCTTCAAAGGTGTAAGAAGAGTCGGAAAGTTTGAGCTTGCCGAGAGATTGCTTGAGCATTACAAAATCGTCCTGACTTTCCGGGTAAATGGAGGCCCAGATAACAGGTTTCGGCGCGCCATAGCCCGATAGGGCGTCGGCGACCTCATTTTGTCGACATATCGTATCTCCCACCGAAGCGATGCCGGGGCTTTTAATGCCGGTAACAATGTAACCGATTTCGCCCGCACCCAAAGAATCAACCGCTACTTCATCAGGCGAAAATATACCTACTTCAATCGCATTAAATTTTTCATTGGCCACCTTGAAAACAAGCGAGGTGTTGCGGGAAACTGAGCCTGCCATCACCCGCACAAATACTATCACCCCGCGGTGAGTGGAATATTTAAAGTCAAACACGAGCGAACGGAATGGAGCTTGCCAAAGGCGGCCTTCTGGGACCAAAGCAGCTTGAAGGCCGCCTTTGGCAAGCGACGGAGCTGGAATTTTTTTTATAATTTCATCCAAAAGCTCTTTCACTCCCTCTCCTGTCCGGCCGGAAGTTTCTATGATTTCCTCTTTCTTGCAATCAAGCAGTTTTACTATTTCTGATTTTACTTCCTCTACCCTAGCCAAAGGCGAATCTATTTTAGAAAGAACCGGGATGATAGTAAGCCCTGATTCGCGAGCCATGCCGAGAGTAGTGAGGGTCTGAGCCTGCACTCCCTGAGTTGCATCAACCAATAGGAGTGACCCTTCCACCGCTTTGAGGGCCCGTGATACTTCGTACGAAAAATCGATATGCCCCGGAGTATCTATCAGATTCAGAATATAATCACCATAACTCATCCGCACAGGTTGCATCTTTATAGTAATGCCCCGTTCTCGCTCTAACTCCATTGAGTCCAGCACCTGATCCTGCATCTTGCGCTTTTCAATAGTGCCGGTAATTTCAAGCATCCGGTCAGCCAAGGTGCTTTTACCATGGTCTATATGAGCGATGATTGAGAAATTTCTGATGTTTTTCATTTTTTAAAGCGGGCTGTTATTGCTTTCATTTCCGGATCTTTAGACAATATCAGATATATTGCGGTAGAGGCAATGCCTGCGACGCCGGCCAAAAACCCGTGCCCCAAGACACCCAAGAAAGTGTCCAGATTGAAAAGGCCGTCAAAAAGCCAGAGTCCGAACACTATAGAGACGCCGCAAACCAAAGACGATATTATACCGTGCCAAACGGCGCTCTCTATGCGCTGCCAAACTTTGGATACTAATCCGCCATCGAGAGCAAAGAATAAAACCATGGCGCTGACCAAACTCCCCAGAGAGAAAGCCAGAGGAAGCAGTAGAATTTCATAGGGCAAATTGTCTACTTTTAGAATCAGTGCCAAAAAAGCAAAAAAGGACCTAAGCTTCTCATAGTAATTTATAAATAGCAGGGCCGAAACTACCGAAGATACCCCCCCTAAAATATTGCCGAGGAGCGGCCACTTGGTTTTACCAAGCGCATACAAGCTTCGAGAAAGAAAAAGTTGGATACCTTGGAATACCGCAGAAACGACAAAGAGTGCCAGAGAGGCCGCGACCAGTCTAGTGGCCGACCAATCAAAAGAGCCGCTCCCGAGCACTACCCGGACAATATGAGCCCGGAGCACGATAATAAAAACAGAGAGCGGCAGTGACCAAAAAATAATCTGGCGGAGCCCTAGGCTGATTTTTTGAATCACTTCTTCGGTGTTTTTGCGCGCCGCCGAGACGGCAAGCGACGGGAAAGCGGCCAAAGAGAAACTCACGCCGATGAGAGAGAGCGGGACCGATTGCAAGTTTGAGGCAAAATTGAAAATCGCTATGGAGCCTTCGGCTAATCTGGAAGCAAGCGCCACGAATACAAAACTGACAAAACTGACGATGGAAAGAGCCAAAGTTCTCGGCACAGAAAGGCGCGTGGTTTCCCAGATATCGGCCCATTTAATTCGCAAAGTTAAACGGGGCCGGAGGGGTGAAGTCGGTATAAAAAGCGCCTGCATAAGCAGGTGCATCAAGGCGCCGCCAACTACTCCGATGACAGCCGCCTTGATGCCGATAGCTTCGGTGAGCAAAATAATTCCCAGAATAATACCAATGTTGTAGAGGAGGGGGCTGACCGAATAGAGGATAAATCTTTTTTCATACTGGACGATGCTGCCGAAAAAGTTTGAGAACCCGAGGAGCAAAGGCGAGAGCAATAAAATTCTGGACAACGCAATGGTTTCTTGTTGGGCCAGTGCAGAAAATCCGGTAAAAGAAGTTTTGATTATAAAAGGCATCAAAAACCAAGCCGCTATGCAACACACGACAATCAAAACTGAAAAAACCGTAAAAATAGAAGCGGTCGCCGTTTTCAGATGGCGTTCCCCTTCGGTCTCTTTTTTGGCAAAGAGCGGTACCAAAGCCGAAATGGAAACAAGAGACGCCACCGTCACAAAAATCAGGTCCGGAAACTTAAAAGCGGCATAGTAGATGTCCAGGTCCGCTCCAGCGCCAAAGTGGTAAGCCAACAGCCGGTCGCGCAAAAAGGCCAAAATTTGGGAAAAGAAAGCAAAAAGAGCAAGCCAAAAGGCGGCCTCGTTCAGACCGCCGATTTTGGTGGTAATTAATTTTAGGGCCCTCTCAACCATTACCAACTAGAATAGCATAATATATCCAATATTTAACAGTCTTTTGATGCTAAGGAGTCCAGTTTTGGACCATCAGAGTATAGTCAAGAGAATTGACCAGAGAGTCACGGTTGAGATCGTAAGCGACATTGGAAGTGTTCCATGCAGAAGCCATTAAAGAAAGATCTAGTGAATTTACCAGGCTATCGCCGTTGAAATCGCCAACAGTCGGCGACTTGGTAGGCTGGGAAATGGAGATATTGTTAATGGAGGCAGAGTTAAGCTCCGTAGCTACCCCTTTTTCTTCCGCTACTTGATTATTGGCATTATCCAGGTACTTGACCTTATAGTAGGCGACGCGTTCGGGCAGGACCGGGATCGCGATCGAACAGGATGTAGCGCAGGAGACGGGAGAAAAACTCTCGGTAATTTCATACTTAAAAGGATCAGGGTCGGAGATGGAAGAAGAGACGCTGACACAGGGTTCCTGCCTGCTGGTGCAGTAGTAGCTGAGAGGAGAGCCGTTTTCCATATATCCAAATTCCACTATTGCCTTAGTTATCCCCTTGCCTGTTGGAGGAGTTAAGTTTAATGGAACACGCAGGAAGGTAGAGCGGTCTATGCCGTCAGAAGGAGTAATAGGAGGAATTTTTGCCAATAACACGTTCGAAGGAGGCGGGTTGGGGGCATAAAAAATTGTCCAGGAACCGTCAGGCAGGGGCTTGGTGTTTGAAGTGGAAGACCAGTTTCGCCAGCCGAAAGACTTGATTATGGGTCGAATCGCCTGGCCGGCAGTATCGTTCATAATTTTAAATTGGGACACGGAAATTCCGATTGTCGGCATATCAGCAATGCAGATATCGTTTGCGCCCGAGTAAGTCTCGCCTCCCGAACAATAAGGAATGGTTAAACCGGGACTGTCAAAATAAATATTTCCAGGCAAGGACCCGCTCACGCATTCCCCCGCTTTGTTTGCCACACAATAACTGTAAGGCTTGCTGTCATTGATGACGCTGTTTGGACCGCTGACATCGGTTAAAATATTATTCCCGCTAAAAGCTAAAGTGGAAAATTGCTTACGATTCAAACCATCGTAATCAAGACCGTTATAGAAATATTGGTATAAGTTCCCGCCCAGGGATTTGGTTGCGCTGCTGTCTTGACGAGTGCCTATATTGCCGCCGATGTAGGGCAAAACATCCAAAAACCAGGCCGGCGCCGAAAGCGGCATTGATACATGATTCGGAAAATAATTGCCGTCAGCCGGCGCTTTTGCGCCGGCAAGTGTCGGACTCTGAGCAATACCAAAGGTTAAATTGATCATTCCCCAAGTATTTGGATCGGTAATGGCTCCGACCCTGATAGCATAAGGATTGATGCGATAGTTGCCGCGAGCAACGGGGTGGCTGCCAAAATTGGCTTTATATCTAGCCTGGTCCTGGCCGGTTGGATTATTCACAAAATCCCACCATAAATAAGGAAGGTCGGTGGATCCTTGCTGGTAGCTCACGTCCGGAGGCGACCCGGCGTTGCAATACAAGCTTAAGGCGGCTCCCGCGACCTGGGCTTTGGGCGTACTACCCAGTTTCTGCATCAAGCCGCGTTCCAAAACCAGTTCCGTCGGACTGATTTTTTGGGCCACGCGCATATATTCGCCATTAGAGGAAAGGATATCGCCGGGCTCAAGAGTGGAAAGGAAGTGGTCCCTATAGGAAGCGGTGGAAGGACTGAGCGGTTCCCCGGGCTGATACCCGGCGGGAGCTTCTCCCCAGGCCTGATCCCAAGTGCTGGTCACTTGGACTTGGGTTAGGCTGCCAGCCGCCGCAACCGGCATGCTATTTACCAGCGTTATCTTGTAGGAATCACTCCCTTTAATGGATTGCGTCGCCCAGCTGCTTATTGGCACATCTCCCATATATTCATAGGAGTGTTCCGTACACCAGCGGCTGTTCGGTTGTTCCCACATTTTGATTAAAGCCCCGACCTTGCCGTTTCCGCCGCTACTTAACGGTAATTTATTGCCCAAATCATAAGCGCCTATCCAGGCAAAGCTGTCCTGCTGATAGCGACGACAGGAAAAAATCAGATGTCCAGCCTGGTACGCCCTGAACCCGCAATTGAATTTCGTGCTGTCAAATTGAGGATTGACAGCTTTTAGCTGCGAGACGAAATCATTGCCGCTTTCGAGCGTCAGGACATCAAGACTGTATGAAGCGCGTGGCGGATTACTCCCTTCCGCTCCCGTTGTTACCGGCTGGTCATTGCCGGTCAGAGTGATTTTTACGATTGCCGGTTTGCCGTCCGGAAAAGAGCCGTCGCAATAAAGCACGTTAGCATTACCCGTATCCCACATCACGGCAGCCGAGTTGTTGCTCATACAACCACGGACGCCGGAACGCAATCCGTAACCCTGCCCCCAGTAATACACTGTGCCCAAAAATCGGCTTTCGCCGGTAACCGGATTGATGCCGTAAAGTCCGGGCGCCCAATTATAATATCCCGACGCCGGAATAAGACAGTGGTAAAAACCGTTGGCCGAAATTTGCGGATTGCAAAATTCACCGAAGCCTCCCGAAGTGTTGCCGAGAACATACCCGCTCAGAGCTACGTCTGAAGCTTGCGCCAATGGTTTAAACAATGCCCCGGTATACTGGTCAATAATAGGAGTCGGCGCTGTAGCGCTGACCGAAGGCCATAGATAGCCTCCGGCAGTGTTGGAGTCAGCCTGTAAAAAATCCGTGTACGTGTTGCCGAAAGGTATGTTCTGAGTAGTAAAGGAACCGGCGCCTACGGCCTCTCCGCAGGTAACTCTGTAGTAATGGGCGGTGTTGGCCTGCAAAGCCCTGGAATAATTTTTGGTATCTAGGGCTTTTTCTGTCAGTCTCTTGCCGATTACAACAATTCTGGAAGCGGAATCAGATAAGGAACCGGTCCGGTTGTCCATATCGGCGCCGGCAAATAGAGCGGGATTGACATCATGGACCGGGGAAGCATAGGAGGGTGACTCGGAGATTTCCAGGCGGCACGAGCCGGCATCGGGGGCGGTATACTTCAGGACCGCTTGAGTATTGGTGGTCCCAACCACGGAAACCGATATAGTAGAAGCGCCCAAAACTTGAGCTGATTGGCTACTCGGATTTATGGTTTGGGACAAGCTCCCGATTTGAGCCGATAGAGACATAACAACAGTAGTAAGAGCAGCAGTGATTTGTTGTAAGATTTGCATCTGATCTATTTTATGGGCTGCCCTGGTTGCTTATCGGCTCTGCTGTAATTTAAGAAGCAAGGCATTAACTTGATCTTGCAAGAGCTTGATTTGCGCCTGGAGAGCTTCAACTGAAGCACCGGAGGTTTGGGAAGCGGGAGTACAGAGACCGCCCGATACACCAAGTAATGAATTGATTTTGGCTCTGGTTATCGGACCGACGTTTCCATAGCCGGTAGTGAGCGGTGTGCCGGAAGATACCAGGCCATTGGCTTTTTGAAATGCTTGCACCGCTTTTTCGGTCAATGGACCGAAGAAACCGGTGTTGGCATCGGAAGCAAGCAGGCCTTGAGAGATCAGGAAGTTTTGGAGTGTTGTGACATCCAGGCCTTTGAGCGAGCGATAAAGATTGTGGTTTAAATTGGCCACCGTGCCGCCGCCATAACAAGTGGCGACAGCGCCCACTCCCACAGAAGCGGAAGTGCCGCCTCCGCCTCCGCCACCGCTCGATCCGCCGCCAGATGAACTTGAGCCGCCACCGGATGTCGTCGAACCGCCAGCAGAGTTGTTGATAGCATAAGAACCGTTAACCACAGCAGTCAGAACATCTTTGCCGCCCGCGGCAACGTTGGAATCGGTCGTTACACCAGAGCCATGACTGAAGAAAATATCAGCAGTCCCGGCAGCCAGGGCCTTGAAAGTAAGAGTTGCGAGAGTGCCTGAACCTTGGTACTTGTTGCCTCCGCCGGCAGTCACTTGAGAAAAAGTAATTTTACCGGCATTTACGTCGGCGGTATTCGCGAGCGTCATTGGCATCAAGCTGCCGGGAGCGATTTGCACTCCGGCAGTATTACTATTGGCGTCTTGCAACTGCAAAAGATTCTGGTTGTAATTCAAATACCTAAGATCTACTCCATCAACCGAAGCGCCCTGGGTATCCAAAGCCACTACAACCGTGAAAGTGTCTCCGACGTTGACGCTTTGCGAACTCGGCGAAAGGCCTAAGGAAGCCGCAAAAGCGAAGGACGGGAAAAACAAAATTGTAAGAATGACTATTTTTTTCATCTGTAATCTCTACTGCAGTTTCTGCAATTGGAGCAACAATCGGTTGACTTGCTCCTGCAAAAGCTTTATCTGTTCTTGGAGAGCTTGGGTAGAAGAACCCAAGACGCTCTGTGCGGAAGGGCAAGCAGAACCGGAGCGCGATGCGTTGATTTTGGCTCTGGTCATCGGGCCGACGAAGCCATATCCGGTGGAAAGCGGATTGCCCGAGGATACCAGGCCGCTCGCTTTTTGGAATGCTTGGACCGCTTTTTCAGTCAGAGAGCCGAAGAAACCGGTGTTTGCATCTGCAGCCAGGAATCCTTGAGATACCAAGAAATTTTGGAGAGTGAGCACCTCTTCCCCTTTAACCGAACGGTAAAGATTGCGGGTGAGCGCAGGCAACGCCGCATCGGACATTGGACAAGCCGTTTGTTTTGTTTGTTCGCCGGTTTTCCCGGAAGAGGATGCTGCAGGAATGTAAACGGTAGCACTGCTCCCTTTGCCAGTGGCAGCAGGAGTAAAGGAAACCATGGCCGGATCTGAATAGGCTCCCAAGTCGTCTACAGCAAAGACTGAGTAGTAGTAAGTGGAACCTGCGTTCACGGACGTATCGGTAAATCTTTGGCTTGCAGTCAGAGACAGAAGACTGCTTGAGTTAGGATTATTCACATAACTCGCAGTGCTTTTATAGATAGCGGCTTTGGCAAAGTATTCGTAATCCAGAGGGTTGGTCCAGGACAAAACAACCGACCCGTTGCTGGCAGAAAGATCAGAGACTTTAGGTGGCTTATTCGAGCGGCTAGAAAGAGTCAGCGTATAATCAGGCGACACAGCCAGGTTTAGAGCGGCATCCTTGGATTTGACGCGGAAGTGGTAAGTGGCTTTTTTAGTGAGTCCGGTCAGCTTCACGCTATGAGCGGTAGAAAGTAGCGGATTCAAGGCGGAAGACAGTCCGTAACTCTGGGTTAAGCCATATTCAAGCTGGGTATCCGCCGCTTCATCCGTTGACCAGGTGACGGTAGCAGAAGTTGCGCCGGTTAAAGTCTGGATATTGGAGATGGCAGGCGGAACGGTGTCGGAAGGCAAAGCCACCGCAGATGTGGTAAAGGTGTAGTCTCCCGAAATTGCCAAGTTGCCTGCCGTGTCTTTTGATTTAACCCGGTAATGATAGAGAGTGGACGCTCCAAGGCCGGAAAGAGCGGCTGAGTGGGAGGTGGTTAACGAAGTATTTAGCGGGGTTGATTGTCCATAGAGAACGGTTGTGCCGTATTCCACTTGGGTATCCGCCGCTTCATTTGTAGTCCATGAGATGGCGGCAGCTGAGGCAGTGATGCCCGAAGATATGACGGCCGAAATGGCCGGCGGGGTGGTATCGGCAGGCGGCAGATCGGCGGCGGTAGTAAAGGTAAAGTCAGGAGAGGAAACGCTGTTGCCCAAAGCATCTACCGATGTCGCTTTGAAGTGGTAAGTGGTAGCCGGAGAAAGGGATGACAATGTGACTGCATGAGAATAGGTTTTCACAGCGTCGTCCAGAAGGGCGGAAGACAGTCCGTAGCTTGAGGTAAGGCCGTAGAAAACTCGGCCATTGGTCAAAATATTGGTGTCCCAAGATATTTGAGTAGTGGTGGCAGTAGTATTGGAGCCTACCAAATTTGAGATAACCGGCAAGGAACCGGGGGGGGGGGGGGGCGGGGTGACAGAGCCGGCTA
>CAYQIR010000015.1:0-2396 GCA_964417625.1 uncultured Candidatus Saccharibacteria bacterium | reverse complement strand
GGCCCATTTTGGATTGTTGGAAAGAACACTGGTATTCATATTTGTATTCAGCCAGTTGTAGGCGCTTTGACCAGTGCCCGATTGCGAGCCAACTTGGGTAGCGAAGCTCGCAGCGGCCCGAGCCAAATGCGGATAACCGTTGTCCGCATTGCTGTCATCTGAGCTTGGCGAGATAACATTCCAAGGAGTTTTGGCTTTTTGGGTAGAAGTATAGCCAGTGAAGTAAGTGTTCCAATTTTGGAACCATAATTTATTTTTATCAATGCGAGGATTGTTGTAAGTGGCGGCGAGATACGGGCTTGAGCTCGGATTCAAGACAATTTCAATCAGCTCTTTGGAGCTTTCCCGGAGCAGTTTATCTGCCGGATACCCCATTTCGGAAACATAACCCAAGGAGTTCCTTAAGTAATGGTTCATGTAATTGGAGGTGCAGTAATTTGAGACTGTGCTATCCATCCCATAAGGGTCACTGGCGCTCGGGATGCAGTTGCTACTGTACATTATGAAGCCAAGCGGGTCCGGCAGTTTTCCGTTCTGTCCGCCATTGCCGTTTGGCGCTATAACATCGTGACCAAATGTCCATTGAGGCGTATTGTAATAAGCACCGTCGGTAATATTCAACTTGCCTTCATAAGCGCCAAGGGTGTTATCCAGTTTTGACCTCTGATATTGCTTAAACGAGTCGGCATCCGGCGTGAAGAAAGCGGCATGAGCTAAGCTACGCAATCCCCAAGCAAAACCTCGCTCGGCCGCAGGCTGAGTGATGATACCCATTGCTCCATTGCGGCAGTAAGAACAGGTACCCGGGTCAGCCATAGAGAATACGTGACCGGTCCAGAATTGCAGTTCTTCCAAATAATACCAATCACCGGTAATGAGGTATGGCACGAAACCGAATGAAGACATGTGCTGCAAGTCCGGCTTCCATCCGGAAGCTCCTCTTGTTCCGACATCAACCGTGCCGCCGCCGCTCGGATGCGCGTCAATGCTGTAAGGTTTGCCGAAATATTGAGTGAGAGCGGTATTAGATTCCCGGCTATGTATTGGCACATAACCGCTCACGGCAGCATTGCCGAGTACAACTTTATAAAGTCCAGGATCAAAGGTTGCCAGATATTGTGCTTCCCATGTAGTGGTCAACCCAAGTTCCGGACGCCCGCCGGTCGTGCCGAAATCAAGCACATATTGTGCCCGACCACCTAAGTCGCCTTTATCGGTAGCGTTAAAAGCTGAGACAGCGCCGGAAATTGCCGAGACGCTCGGGATTTTGGCCAGATCGTAGTTTGGCAATATACGCGAATCTATCATATAGGTCCTATTATAATCAACGTTGTATTTCATATTGCCTGAAGCGTCCGCATCTAAATCGGCGCCGCTCCAGTATGTCTTCTTCCAGCGAGTTTGAGAATATTGAGTAAATCCGGTTTTAGAATAAAGAGCCGAACTTAAAGGATTGCCCGCCTTCAGAGTCAAATTGTAGGTCTGGTCCTCGCGCTTGGTTGACCACATGTTTTCCAAAATATAATCCACTTTCACGCCGCTTGAACCGGGGTAAAATGTCAGGACAAAAATCGGATGCAAAACTTTGTAAGCATCACTACCGAAATCGTAAGCTAGAGATGTAGATTTATCTTCTACGATAACCTGAGTAACGATCGGCCCTCGGAGCCAGTATCGGATCTGATTGCTGTTTATATCGGCACTTAACCCCAGATTTTGGAGCATCGTTCTCGCATCCGCGCTTCCGATGGAAGTCTCGATTTTGGCGCCCCACGCCCCGCCGTTAAAGTTGAGCATCCCAAGCTGGCCGAGTTCGCCGGTATTATTGCCGGTTCCTTGATTTACGAAATCAACCGCCGCGCAGCCGCCAGCCGGCAGAGAAGCAATGAACGAAACGATTGAGTGCTGGACCGAGCCGTCCGGCCAGCGGGTTTTGACATCTGCCTGAGTAAGAGTCGCTGTACCATTGACTCGGGCTTGAGGATAGTTAGCAATGTCCCCTTGTTTAAAGACTCGAGAAATTGAAAATGGATGATTACTCTGGACCGAACCGGTCAAGTCTTTGATGCTAATACCGTTGCCAGCAGGAGTGCAGGAGCCGGAGGTCGGCGGAGGCGGCACAGCCGCATAAGCAATCAAATAATCTTCAATAGAATATCCGTCAACCCCAGAATCGTAATCAACATTCCACCAATAATAGCCGTCAGCCGATTGCCCTCCGGAAACAATGGTGCCGAGAGCACCGAGAGACTGAGTGCCTAATAATGTTCCGGTCGCCGAAGCGGTGGCTCGGACATTAAGATTGGAGGTGGTTTGCACGCGCTGGCCAGCTGTAAATTTGGTTGACAGAGGATTGCTTATCGGCTGAGTAGTAGCAGAAGCGGAAGATGACTGAG
>CAYQIR010000014.1:0-16465 GCA_964417625.1 uncultured Candidatus Saccharibacteria bacterium | reverse complement strand
AATTGCTCGGTTTTGAGGTCAAATCTCTCAAAAAAGGCCAAGGTTCTTTGGAAGGAGCTCACATTACCGTGCGAGGCAATGAAGCTTTTGTTATAAATATGCAAATTCCCCCCTATCAGCCGGGGAATACTCCAAAAGACTATAATCCGCTCCGAAACCGTAGGTTACTGGTAACAAAAAAGGAAATAGAGCGTCTTTCTAAAGAAGAAGCCCAAAAAGGATTGACAATCGTACCGCTCTCGGTGTATAATAAGGGCAGAAAGCTGAAATTGGAAATTGCGGTGGTGCGCGGCAAGAAAAAATACGACAAGCGCGAGACGATCAAAAAGCGCGATATTGAAAGAGAGCTACGAAGAGAAATCAAAAATTAAAACCAAAAATTTCCTCAAAGTTTGTCTGCCCCACTTCGCTCTGATTTTATCAGAGCTTCGCGGGGTCTGAAATTTGCAGCTACTCGCTGCACTCGTAGGCAAATTTCGAGGGGATGACAGGTTTAGACAGATGAGATTCTTTGACAATGTGCGCGATAGAGCTCTGGAAACTCTTTAAAAGTCCAGAAAGCATAAGTGCTAAAACCACTCTTGCCAAGGCAAAATCTGTTTTGTCTCCATATTTTGGGGCCAATGATTTCGCCTTCGCTTACGTAAGAACTTAAAAGCTTACCTTTGCGACGGTTCCCTCTTGAAGTCTGTTAGAGAGAAGAATTGTAATAACTTCGGACTTGACCGAGCAAAATTTATTTTGCTTTAGGTCGCACGATTGATAATTGTTTCGAATCAATCGGACATCAAAGAAACTAGATATTTGTTTGTTTCTTCAACTTCATAGAACAAATATCGAATTCTGCCGCAAGGCGGGATAAAGTTGAATACATCGCGTAGAAGCATTATCAAAACTTGTTTGCATGGGGGTCCGATTCCCCCCGTCTCCACTCGACTCGTTTCTCGCTACGCTCGAAACTTCGCTCGTGGTAAACCACCTGGATCAAATTCGGGTCTTTCGCCGTACTCCAAAAAACGAGTCGAGTGCCCTGAGCGAGGAGTGTAACGACGAGTCGAATGGGCTAATATATATCTATGATTTTTGTTTATATGATCAAAAATCCTTCCAACAAACTTTACGTTGGTGTAACTGAAAATCCTCAAAAACGATTAGCTACTCACAACTCCTTACGCGGAGCAAAATTTACTAAATACATTCCCGATTTCAAAATAGTTTTTCTCGAAAGATATGAAAATTTAGAGCAAGCCAGAAAAAGAGAAATTCAAATTAAAAAATGGAGCCGTTCTAAAAAAGAAGTGCTAATTGAGAGATATAAGGACGGTTTAGAAACAAAGTGATGTGACCGAACAAAGTAATACCCATTTTCTTAACTTTTTACTTTGAAAATCGTAAACGACTGAAGTTCAAAAAGAAGCAATAATTGCCCTTTTAAATCAAAAAATAAACTCTACTTCTCAACATCTTCAAGTTGTTTCTCTTCTTCCTCAATAATTTTCTTCCAGATTTCAAAATCTCCAACCTTCATGATTGCTTTCTTAGCTTTATAATTAGCATTAACTTTTTCAATCCAAGCAGAATCTGAAGAAAACAAATCAACAACAGAATCCAACTCAGAATCATTTGCTTTCGTAAACAACTCAATCAAATCCTCCTGATCTGATGAATCAAGAGTCGAATTGTCGATTAACACTTTTAATTTTTCAATATTAGTTTGCATATCTTTATCGATTATTATTATATTCGTCAAGAATTTTATCTGAACGATCTAATAATTCTTGACGTTTTCTATTTGCATATGAAGATTTCTCAGCAGCGTCTTTGATTATGTCGTCTAAAATTGTCTGAGCGTTATTGCCAATATTGCCAATTTGATACTTTGAGTCGAGATCCTGAATGATTGATTTAAAAGCCCTTGCGCTCTGCATGATCAATTTACCATCATCAGCAGAATATCTACGACTCACGATATTAGAATAAGTTTTGCCGCCATATTCAAGTGCTCTTATGTTTCCCTTTGTCGGAAATCTCCATTCTCTGACAAAATTCCCAACATTAGCATTTATAAATGCTAACGCATCTTCTTTTGTCTCGACTTCGCTCAATTCAGATTTTGCTTTTTCTAAAATTTGTTTAGCCCACGAGCCAGATTCAGTCACGTTAGCTTCATTGATAGTATCTTTGTTGACTTGTTCTGTTTTTGTTCCCGGAGTTGCTTGCTGAGCATATGCTTCTTGAACAAGCCCTGGAGCAGCAGACAAAGCAGAGACTAAAGTCATCACTCTAGCTATTTTCCTAGCTTTTCCAGAGAATCTTTCCAACAGAGTTTTTTCATGACCCAATGCTTTTTCTGATTCAAATTCAGAAGACTCCACCGATTCTTCTTCAGTTTCAGCATTTGTTTGTTCTATGTTTTCCATTCCCATATTATTGAATTAGTTTGTAATGTTTCGATAATACTACTTATTATATTGCAACACAACTTAAGATTCCAGCAAAAATGACCGAAAAGTATCCGCTACTCCATAGCCATATTTTCAAGCCTATTTTTTTATTAAGTTTGTTAACATATTGACTTCGTTAATGTCCCCAGAGAGTAAGTTCTACTGACATTTGAATTCTTATAATTGAAGTAGTAATCTATTAACTGAGAAGCTTATGAAGCCTCTCAACCATTACCAAGTTTCAACGATCTTAAAATTAGAACATACACTTTGTTCCAATAGATAAGTTCTAACGTCATTTATCAGATTCCACCACTTCGCTCCTCGCTATGCTCGGAGCTACGCGGTGTAAACACCACCACCTTCGCACGATTTTCTCACATAATTTCAGTGCGAAGTGCCCGCAAAGCCTCCTGTCCACAAAAAAGCGAGCGGGGGTCCGCTCGCGTGATAGGTTGGCTACTGACCTTTCGTTAAGACCGGTAAAGCAAATAGGTAGAGGCAGGCAGAGCCAGATTCCGTCTTTGGTGCCGCCGGTTTTTCAGCCGTGTATTGGCCCTCTGTCTCTGTTCCTCCTCTGCGATCGGCTGACAGATGTCGCAGCGCTTTCTGACCCTGCTTCTCGCGGTGAATTCAACGCCGCAGCGTCGGCACTTTTTGATCAGCACTTCCTGGGTAAAACTGGTAAAAGTCGAGACGTCTCCCATTATGTAACTCCCGGAGCGATTCTACAAGATTTGTCAATTTTTGTAAATATGGCACAGGTCAGCGTTTGAATTCTGGTTTTTTGTGTGATAATTTTCAGATGGGAGGACTTTTCGATGGGAGAAATTCCGGAAGTGTTTGAAGGTATCGCTGATCGTGACTACAAGTGCGACGCCTGTCCGGCAGTCATTTGTGTCGGTGCCATGATGCGCAAGGTCCACTCCAAGGCGATATTGGGAGTGAGGCTGCAGGCAGTAGTCAAAAGGTACCACCTGCCGGACTGCCCCGAACAGCCGAAGAGAGAAAGAAAAGGTGGTCGCAAGCTGCGCTCCAGACTTACTGGCGTCGTAGATATGGATGCCGCCTAAGAGCCCTCGCGGGCTCTTGCTTTTATCTAGAAAGAAACAAAATGCCGATACGTCTTATGCAGTTGAGGTCGATTTTATAGGCAAATTTAACCAATTGCTTATGACCCTTCGATTAAACTCAGGGTCATGGTGAATAAATTGAACCATGAAAAATCTCACCGTTATATTTTTAGGGATTCTGTTCGCTTTTTCCGTTACGGTCATTCCCCAGAGCAAGGCTTATGCCCAATACGACAACACCGTAACCATCGTGCAGATGCAGAGCACTACTACTCCCTTGGAAATCCAGCTAAACACTCTTCAGAAAGAATTGATTGTATTACTGAATAAAAGGGTCGCCATGTTGCAAGTGGAATGGAAAGCGGTAATGGAACAAAGGCTCAGGAATCTCCAAATCCAGCTCGTCGGCCTATTGCAGAAACAGGTTTCCTTACTGCAAGCAGAACTTTCCGCAAAGATGTAAGATCCTGTATGACAAAGCAACCTCGCCGTGATTATGGCGGGGTTGCTTTTTAACGGTTGAATTAAATTTAGAAAGGCTTGCCAGGAGTATTGTTTTGGTTGGATGAAGAAGCGGCGGTAATAGCAAACAGAGAAATTAATACTATGGCGGCAAAACCGATGCCAACCCACGGGATCCATGGGTACTGTTCGGTCAAGCGGCTTTCCTGTCCGTCGCAGGCATCGCCTAAACCATCGGCGTCAGTATCTCTTTGATCTCGGTTTGGATTATTCACACAATTATCCCGAGAATTAAGCAGTCCGTCTTGGTCAAAATCGTCGCAAGCATCTCCTCGGTTGTTGTTATCGACGTCTATCTGGTCAGGGTTGGCAACAGAAACGCAGTTGTCCGAAATATCCGGCACCCCATCATTATCCGAATCGGCGATCATATAAGCGGCATTGTCCAAAGCAGAAATGTTGGGCAATATCTTTACTCCTTGGGTTATAGAAAGGTCGCCTGACTCTCCTACCGGGGCAGTTACGTATCTGTCCGGATCAAAATATATCTGGTAAGAATGTCCTGGTTGTGCTAAAAACCGAACGGCATTGCGAACATTTTTTAAATTGTTTTCTTGGACCAGTTTTAATTCGCTCACGCGCAACGGCTGAGAATACCAGAATGAAATAGTCCACCGGTCGGAAGTGGTTTTTGGGAAATAAATAGTGTTTTGAACCATCTCTGTTTTAGCCAATACGATTTTGTTTTGGCCATTAACAGAGGCCAAAATCTCTACCTGGTTTGGCAGAGCCACATAGTTATCTAGTAGAGTGGTCAATGCCGAAGATGTTACTTGGTCCGGGCTTGTCAAAGTGATCTGGGTAAATCCATTAGCATCTTCCGGGAGGATAAAATCGGCGTAAGTCAGCATGTTGCCGTCCATGATTGGTAATATGTTGTAAATGTTCGGTTGTGCGCTCACACCCATTATTGATTCATAGTTTAAAACTTCTTGTTTAAAAAAATGGGGCTCAAAAAAGTTTAAAGTTTTATCCAATACGGCAAAATTAAATCTCTCGATGAAATCGCCGTTAAATGAAATCTCAACAACCGTTGGAACTTTGATAGAAAGATTATTAACCTCTTTAAACCTACGGTAAGCGCCGATAATATCGGTGATGCGGTTATCAAAAGACTGTGCATGGGCGACTGTAATTGCGGAAATAAAAATAACCAAAACAGCGGCAAGCGCCAAAATTTTATTCTTCATGATTGGATGTTATTGATATTTTCCAAACTCGGCTTCTTCCGGCCTATAAAGGCGGTGCTTACAAGCAGGGTCCCCAGCAAGAAGAATGTCACTATCTTGCCCGCAAGAGCCATCTTCCAGACGTCTACGAGGAAAAGTCTCACAATGACGCATCCCAAAACGGTAGCGCCGTACATCCGGACGGTGTTGTTTTCTGCAACCTTGCCCCAGAAGTAAGCGACAATGGCGACAACCGTGAAGACGAATAGAGAGATGATAACAGCGGTATCGTCATTAAAAAGAACGGCGTGCGAAGACAGCCAAATCAGGGCATAGGCATACAAGGAACCCCCAATAATGAAGGCTGGTCCGACTCCCAAGACCTCCGGGTCCGGAGCTTGTCTGGACCGGTCCCAGAAAAAGAGACCGATAATGAATAAAATCACACTCATAATTAAAAGCACGAAGAAATCTTTGTGGACGACTCCTGTTGTCCAAGCCTGCGAAGTCAGGCTACTCAGGGAAAGAAAGGCGGGGCCTAAGAGCAATAAGCTGGTCTGGCTCGCAACCCGCAGGTCTTTTAGAATTTTATAGATAATCAAAGAAACAGCCCCGCTTTCTATAGCATAAGCGATGGTCAGCGAAGCGCCGTCAAGCTCGGCACTAGTGGCGGCGGCAATCATCGCTATTCCCAAACCGGCGTAGGTGTAGAACGCCTCTTTTTTGTTATTGAATCGGTGAATCAGATAAGCCCCAGCCACGAAGACTACCATCCAGGCTGATATAATCAGGCTTTTCCATTCGTCCGGCGCTCCGACGGATATCCAAGACAAGAGAAAGATGCCATTGCCAATCGCAGTAATCACATCTGCTGTTATGTTCTGATCTTTTGACTTAATCAAAGAGGAAATATTAGTCAAAAAGAACAAAGACGCAAACATATAAGCGAAGAGGAGCAAAGTTCCTCTGTCCGCCCGGGCAAATCCAATAAGGTGAGGCAAGCTGTAAAAGGCTACCAAGATAAGTGCTGCTGTGGTGAGTTCTCTTCTGCCGGTGATTGCTGTAATCCAAATCGCTCCCAAGATAACCACCAGCAAGTACGTGAACAACCCTATATAGTCGGTGGCTGGAGCATTAGTCAAAAGCGGCGCAATACCGGCTAGTATCAAACTGGCCAGGGCCAGTTCCCTATTGTTGTATTTAGTGCTCACAAAGGCGACAAAAGCGGTGCTTAGAAACATTACCGTTAGAGCGACCATGG
Organism: uncultured Candidatus Saccharibacteria bacterium; assembly: GCA_964417625.1. Classification (GTDB taxonomy): domain Bacteria; phylum Patescibacteriota; class Minisyncoccia; order Phycocordibacterales; family WO2-35-19; genus CAYQIR01. The sequence goes on along the minus strand of CAYQIR010000014.1, from coordinate 9,996 downwards.
GTGTGAAGAAATCATAAATCTCTCTGGCTGCAAATATCGTCAACAAGATGGTTGTCGAACCGAGTACCAGGAACGCGCCACCTTGATGTAAGAAATTTTTTATTCTCCAACTCCCCAAAATCAGGAAAATCGCTCCGGCGACGATGCCCAGAGCGATACGTCCCATCGGCCCTATCCAATTGTTGACGAAAGCGTAAGTGGTGAACCAGCCAAAGCCGATGATTAACAGCAAAACACCAAACTTGAGAGGCCAGTCATCTTTTAGCCAATCCGTAAATCTGTCAAAAGCAGAAGGGCCATTTTGAACGGGTGAAGCCGTTACTTTTATTGGAGCCGACACCAGTTCGGTAAAAGGGTTAGACTGCACAACATTGGTATGCGCTTGCGAAACGTTTGATTGTGAGGCTGTTTTACCCAGACCTTTTACGGACTCTTCAATGTCACTGATACGATTCCGGAGATTAAAATAAAGAATCAATCCTACAATAGAAACAATTAGTGTTAACATGCGTAAATAATAACAATTTTAAAGTGCATGCATACCAGATTGACGGTGGATAAGTATTTTTCTTAATTTACCAAACAAGTCTGACCGTTACGATTAAGAGATACTTTGTGTTCGGTAACGCTGATTTTTCCTTTGCTGATATGGGTTTCCAAAAGAAGGCCGGTAGACACTTCCTTGCTCCAATATTGGTCAAATATAAAATTGCCTAATGAATAATAAACAATGGTTTCTTGCCCTGAGCTCAGTCGAAGGGTTTCCGAAGGTAAAATAACGTGCGGGTGGGAGCCGATGATAAAATCGGCGCCTTTTTGGGCAAAAAGTTTGGCCGTATTTTTTACTCTAACTGGTGCATCCGCATACTCGTCTCCCCAGTGAGCATAGACAAAAACCGCCCGACCGTTATTTTTTTCATCAGCTATTTTCTCCGCCACTTTTTCGGCGCTTTCACCACCGAATTCATTGTAAGAAACGAAGCTTATATCAGTGCTACCTATTTTAGTGCGATAAATATTATCATAAATATAATTTACTCCGGCTTCTTCTAAATATTTTTTAGTGGAACTGATTCCCGCTTGCCCGAAATTGCCGATATGGTTGTTGCCGAGATTGACCAACTTGATATTGTTTTTGGCCAAAAGCTTGGCGGTGCGGATTGGAAAAGTGAAAATGAAGTTGTCCGGAGCTCCCGGCGCTGTGCCCAGGCTGGTTGAAGGGTTATCGGTAATCGGTCCTTCCAAATTGCCGACAACCAGATCGGAATCTTTCAAAAAATTATCAATACAAGAAAAAATAAAATCCTCTCCTTTGTTATAGCCAGCGAGCCGTATATATCGGTCAAAAAACATATCGCCGACGAACAAAATCTTGGCTTCCCTGCTCTGATATGAAAAGAACAGCACTGCGAGCAATACCAGAACGAAAATAAATAGCAAAACCTTTTTCATATTTTTATAATACCGCAAATATTTACTAAAAAACAACCAAGATATTATTGCGGGTTTTTGGTTTACCGAATATAATGATTTTTATGGCAGTCACTTGTGACTAGTAGGTCGGGCCACACCGTAATCAGTTACTAATCACTAATTTCTAAACATGAAAAAATACAAAGTATTGGAAGATGTCGAAATAGGCGGCGAAATGAAAACCGCAGGTAGTGAAGTTGAGTTAGAGGAGGCAACTGCCGCTCCGCTTGTCGCAGAAGGCAAGCTGGAACTTGTACAAGCCGACGAGTAACCGGTTTATCTGAATTAGCAAATAAAACCCCCAAGAGGGGGTTTTATTTGTATTCATGTAAAAAATGACTCATACTCTAAAAGATTTCTTTTTAAAGACTTCTATAAGAAGAATTTCTACCATGCTTATTGATAATATCAAAAGCCATTCCGTTCCATACAGCGCTTGGGTTGAAAGCAGTTTCTGAAGGATGGGAAGATACATGGCACCAAAAAGCAAAAGAAGTCCGACAATCGCGGCCCCGACAAGGAACCTGTTTGAAAAAATATCTTTTCTGAATATCGAGCGTTTAAACGAACGGACGCTAAACGCAAACACGAGAGAGTCCAGAGACATTAGAGCAAAAACAATAGATCTGGTCTTCTCCAAATCTCCCGTTATTTTCCAAACAGACAGGAATGTCAGAAATGCGGCCAGTCCGGTAATTGCAAATATGGCAGCCATCCACTTTCTCATCTGTTTGTTAAGAATGGGCTCATCCGGCCTTCTCGGTTTATCATCCATAACACCCGTTGTTTCTTGTTCGGTAGTGAGGGCAATATCGGGCAGACCGTCTTCAATAAGATTTATCCAAAGTATCTGAGCGGCAAGAAGAGGCAAAGGCAGACCGAGAGCCATAGAAACAAGAAAAAGGAATAGCTCGGAGAAATCATCGGCCACGAGATATATAAAAACTTTGCGGATATTTTGGAATATAAGCCTGCCTTGCTCTATGGCTTTAACTATAGTTTTGAAATTGTCGTCAAGAAGCACAATGTCGGCCACTTCTTTGGCTACGTCAGTACCAGATCCTACCGAAACGCCGACATCAGCCGCTTTGAGCGCTGGAGCGTCGTTTACTCCGTCGCCGACCATTGCCACCACCTCTCCTTTTGTCTGAAGTGCCTGGACTATACGGAGTTTATGATTGGGAGAAACTCTCGCGTATATCGTAATAGTTTTAACTATTTCTTCCAGTTCTTTGTCTTGGAGTTTATCCAAATCTTTTCCTTCAAGTATCATTTCATCTTCGGCGTCAATGCCGATTTCAGTAGCAATAGATTGAGCCGTAAGGCGGTGGTCGCCAGTGATAAGGACAGTCCTGATGCCTGCCCGTTTGGTCAAAGCAATCGAATCTTTGGCGTCTTCGCGCAGAGGATCTTTAAGGGCTATGTAACCAACCAAAGTTAAGTTGTTTACAAGAGCATTTATTGAACTTATCTCCTCTTCTTTTGAAAATTCTCTGTGGGCGCAGGCGACAACTCGTAATCCTTTTTGAGTCAACAAATCCAGTTTATTCAGGAGTTCGTTATGAATTAGAGAATCCAGTTTATGTTTTGTGCCGTCGACATGGAGATCTACAGAGTTTGCGGCCAATATTTCTGGAGCGCCTATTACATACAAAACCTTGCTTCCATCGGGATTTGAATGAAGAGCGGCGGAATATTTATTTACCGAATTGAAATCCAGCCTCTCAATTTGAGGGAATTCCTCTGATAATTTTTTCTTTGAAAGCCCGGCGTGTGTTCCGGCCACCAAAAGAGCTTTTTCGGTAGACCGCCCTCTCACTATCCATTCATGAAATTCGTCGTCGGGATTTTCAATAAAAGCGCCGTTTGCCAAAACTGCCGCTTTAAGGGCCAGCATGTGAGAGTCAAGATCCTCGGCATCTTCAATGTTAAAAATCGGATCATGATTGTTATTTAAAAGTTCTCGGCTGCCGGTGAGGATATGACTCACTTGCATTTTCCCTTCGGTTAGAGTTCCTGTTTTATCGGTACAGATTACAGTCACGCTCCCTAAAGTCTCGTTTGCGATGAGCTTTCTTACCAGGCCGTTTTGCTTCAAAATGCGGCGCATGCCCAAAACTAAAATAACGGTGATGGCAGGCAAAAGACCTGATGGAACGGCCGAGACAGCAAGAGCGAGGGAAGTTATGAATATTTCAGTGAATGATTTTCCGTTGAGAATTCCTAGAATAATAACAATACCAATCACAAAAATAACAAAAGCCCCCACCCATCTGGAAAGAGAAGATATTTTTTGCTGAAGCGGCGTTTTTCTCTCTTTTGTTTCTTTAAGAAGCGATACTATCCCCCCGATAGCCGTATCGGATCCGGTGCCAACAACTACGGCCGAAGCCGACCCGTCTTCCACTATAGTTCCCATAAATACCATATTCGTTCTGTCTCCAAGCTGGCTTTCTTCCGGTATTTCACCTGAGTGTTTGTGCACCGCCGACCATTCGCCGGTCAAACTGGATTCTCTAACCTTAAGCTCTGTCACTTCAAAAAGCCGCGCGTCAGCGGGAACTTTGTCTCCGGATTTAAGAAAAATAATATCTCCCGGTACCAACTCTGAACTGTCAACTTCTTTTAGATTGTCTCCGCGCAAAACTCTGGCCGAAATTTTAACCATACTATGCAACGCTCTGAGCGATGAGTTGGCCTTGTTTTCCTGATAGAAGCCGACGGAGGTGTTTACGAGAAGAACGGCAATTATGAAAATCGCATCCGAATAATGTTTTAAATATAATGAGATGCCGCAAGCGGCAAGAAGAATTAAAATCAGAGGACTCTCAAACTGGCTCAAAAAAAGTTTGAGTTTTGAATATGATTTTTCTTTGGGTAATAAATTGGAGCCGTGCTTTTTTAATCTGTTCTTTGCTTCTTCTGTCGAGAGCCCACTCCGAAAACTCTCCAGTATTGAAAAAACTTTATCTAAGGACAAAAAATGCCATGAATGCTCCATACATAAAAGTATAGCTGAATTTGTGTTTTTATTCAGCTACGATGTCAATACTGCGATTGTTTGGGGCGGTAGGAGATGGCCTCGAGGATATGGGAAGGAGAGATTTCGGCGGAGGATTCGAGGTCGGCTATGGTGCGGGCGAGCTTCACGATTTTGTGGTAAGAACGAGCGGAGAGGTCCAAAGTTTTGGCTGATTTGTTTAATATTTCTTTGACGGCATCGGAAATTTGGAGAACGGTCGCGATGTCGCGGGCGCTCATTTCAGAATTGGTAGATATTTTGCGTCCGGCATTTTTGAATCTTTTCTCCTGAATATTTCTTGCCCTGATTATCCTTGCTCTTGCCGGCAAGCTCTCACTCTTTTCGGCCTTTTCGGTTAATTTTTCATGGTTAACTTTGGAAACCTCTGTCCAGATGTCTATACGGTCAATGATTGGTCCGGAAATTTTGCGTTTGTATCTTTCAATTTGCAAAGACGAGCAAGTGCAGGGTTTGCCTTTGATGCCGAAGTTGCCGCAGGGGCAAGGGTTCATAGCGGCCACCAGTATGAAATGTGCGGGAAACTTTACTGTTCCCTTTGCTCTCGACACTGAAACAACTCTTTCCTCTAATGGTTCACGTAATGATTCCAGCGCCTTATTTTCAAATTCTGCGAATTCGTCAAGAAATAATATACCCTTGTTGGCCAAAGTGACTTCCCCTGGCCTGGGGTTAGCCCCTCCCCCGATAATAGCAACATAAGAGGCGGTATGATGAGGCGAACGGAAAGGTCTTTCAGAAACCAGCACGTCATTTAGAACACCACTCATTGAATGTATCTCAGTGACTTCTAAAATTTCGTCAAATGAGAGAGGTGGTAAAATGCTGGGTAAAGCTTTAGCGAGCATGGTCTTCCCTGTCCCGGGAGGTCCGTATAATGCGATATTGTGTCCACCGGCTGCCGCAATTTCCAATGCGCGCTTTGCAGACTCTTGACCTTTAATATCTGCCAAATCAAGTGAGATGTTATATAGATTTTTAATTTCCTTTTTCTTTTCCTGTTTCAGTTTTTGGTTTATATCAGTATCGTGAGCAACATGATTGATTATTTCTATCAAGGTTTTCGCTCCAAAAACAGCAATTCCGTCAACCATAGCTGCTTCTGGCGCATTTTCTACCGGCAGATATATTTCTCTGAAACCTTTTTCTTTTGCTTTACGAGCAAATGCTAAAGTTCCCTTAACTGATCTTAAACTTCCATCCAGTGAAAGTTCCCCAAGAAAAATTTTGTCCTTAGCATCAAACAAAATGTCTCCACTGGCCAGTAAATACGACAGGGCAATAGCGACATCTAAACCAGAACCTTCTTTTTTGACTTCGGCAGGGGCAAGTGAAATCACCACCTTATGATTTTTAGATTTTGGCGATTCAAAACCGCTGTTTTTGACAGCGGCGCTGATGCGGTCTTTGGCTTCCTCTACGGCTTTGTCGCCCAAACCCACAATAGAAAACGAATTCAGACCCCGCGAGAGGTCTGCTTCCACGTCTACAATATAGGGTTTTAAGAGCGAGGCCTGAGCGCTGTGAACTTTGGCGTAACTCATACTGATTTAATAATTTTCGTAGCTTTTCGTTATATTTTGCATGATTTTCGTATCAATTCATATGCTGTTTGCAGGTGCGGGCGGCTTGGTTGGCTAGAAGCCTGTCTTCTTCAATCATCTCACTTCCCACTTCGCAAACTCCGTAAGTGCCGTTTTCAATTTTGGCGAGCGCATCTTTGATATCGTTGTATCTGATTTCCAGATCTTTAAGCACCGCTGTGTTTTCTTCATACTCCTCTATTTTGTCGGCGGTTTCGTTCTCGTCGGCGCTATCCTCGCCCATACTGGCCGGCTCGGCTTCCCAGTCAAGCTTATTATCCGGATTTTTGCGTCCAACCTCGTTAAGCTCCTTTTCTACCAAAATAAGCTCCTCTATTAACTTATCCTTAAAATATTTTATATCTATATCGTTTCTCATATCCTGTATTCTAACACAATCGGACTATCTGACAACCGAGCGGGAGGCATAAATGGAGGCGAAGTCGCCGATAATGGAGACATTGTTGGTTATGAGGATGGTATTTTTATCCAAGAAAGTGTAAGCGATTCTGGATTGATTTTTGGAATTCACGAGCCCCCTTGTATCTTTGTTTTTGACAATAATGTCTTTCCATGTGTAAGTTTCTTGTTTTACCGGTTTGCTGGTGCTGGCAAGAGGATGACCCTCCGGGACAGGAACAGTTCGAGGGTCATCCTCTAAGAAAGCCAGATCTTCAGCTAAAGTGCTTTCCCATTCCAGCATGCCGGCAAAGGCGCGGCCGAAATCATTGACCGAGAGTACAATAAAATATGCATTGCCGGCACCTTGAGAAAAAATACCCATCGCATACTCGTCTTTCAAAGCCCTTGCCAGCGTATTTGGCGGAACGATTTCCAAAAACCCGAAAAAATCTTGGATATTCTGAAACGGCTGTCCGCCAGGGCCGGATATTTTAACAACAGTGATGCCATTTACAGCAGGCAACTTTTGAAGCTCGCTGCCAATGTTCCCGTTTGAAACATTAGCAATGGTGGAGACAACGTTGTAAGGAATAATTTCGGTGTCAATTATAATCGGCGCCACCCCTGGCTCCTGTAAAAACTGGTAAGCATAAAACGCAACTGTCCCGCCTCCGCCAAGGAGCAGGATGCTTACAAGGATCATTACGATATTAATTTGCAAGCCATTGCCGGCCGCGCGCGGCTCGGGCTTTGGTTTGGCGTGAAAAATGGTTTCTGGTGTTACTATTATTTTCTCTTTTTCTTCTTTCTGCTCCTCTATTTTTTGTTGTTCCAGCTCTTTTTCTTCCCGTTCCTGTTTGCGTTCCTTTTCCTTAACGGCGATGGAAATAACCGATTCGTTCTTTTCTTTGATGAACTCGGCCATATCGCCCTGATAGCTTCGCAGCGCCGAAAGCTTTGACTTATTGTGCAAGGCGTCTACCACCTTTCCAAAATCTTTAGTGCCGTTTCCGTTTTTTTCTTCAGGATTCATATTTACATTATAACACTACAAAAGTACCTATGCTAAAATAAGACATAATGAAACAGAATAATTTCGCATATATTGATGGGGCGAATTTACACGAAGGTATAAAAGGTTTGGGATGGAAATTGGACTATAAAAAGTTTAGAGTGTGGTTAAAAGATAAATATAATATTACTAACGCCTATATTTTTATTGGGCTGGTTCCGAGTAATAAGGATTTATATACATATCTTCAAAATGCTGGATTCATCTTGATATTTAAAGAAACTACTTATGACGGTAACGGAAAAATAAAAGGAAACTGTGATACAGATTTGGTATTAAACGCTGTTTCTGATTTTTATGAAAAAAGATTTAATAAAGCTGTGATAATTTCAAGCGATGGAGATTATGCAAGTTTAGTCAGTTTTTTAAAAAACAAGAACGCTCTTGAGGTTCTAATTTCTTCTCATAATCAATGCTCGTTTCTTTTAAGAAAACTAAATATTAAAATAGTTTATATAGATACCCAAAGAAACAAATTATCCCAATAAAAGAAAAAGCCCTCGGCGGGCACTGGCCCGCAAAGGTCTTTTCCATAGGTATGCTTATATTGTATCAAAATCTTTTACAGAAAGTCAAGTAACAAAAAATCATTTGTTTTCAACGGCTCTTTTGATTTGGTCTAAATGATGCCCAAAATGTGAACCGGTATCTGTATTCTCGTCTTCATTCTCTCCGTCATCCAGAACCCAATCAAATTCTTTTCTTCTTTTTTCTAAATTTTCTTTCCCAACTTTTTCTATTTGCTCGTCCAAATCTTTTGTCCACTTTTCAAACTCGTCAAGCAACGCCGAGGGTGTCCAATCTTTAAATTCGGCATAAATTTTCTGGTTGAATTCTGTATAATCATCAACCTTCATAAACCAAGGTTCGATTCCTTTTTCCCAAGCAGTCATGAAGTTCTTTGAAACTTCCCTTTCCCAACCAATCAAATGAGAAACCATATCTTTAACCAACCACTCATCCGTAGCTCTTAGATACCAATCGCTTTCCGAAATGCTTTTTAAATATGGTATTAAATCCATGTTTATTTTCTCTGAATGAAATTCGGGTCAGCGTCTTTGATGGAGAGTTTGAGACGGCCTTTGTCGTCGAGGCCTTTGATGAGTATTGGCACTTTCATTCCAAGCTTCATATAATTTTCCACTTTGTCTATCCGGAACGGAGCGATTTCGGAAACGTGTACCATGCCGTCGCTCTTGGGTCCGAGTTTTACGATTACGCCGAAGTCGGCTACCCTCACCACTTCTCCGAAACACCTATCCCCCTCCTTATATTCTTTAACAATGTCCTCTACCAAGCTGCGCGCTTTTTCGGCCCCGACGGCTTCGCCGGTGATGTAAACCGTGCCATCTTCTTCAATGTCAATCTCCACGCCGGTTGAGTCTTTGATTTCATTTATGACTTTGCCGCCGGTGCCGATAACCATACCGATTTGCTCCGGTTTTATTTTGATAGAGATTATTCTTGGCGCTTTGGGCGATAGTTCCGGTCGCGGTGTCTTTATTTCAGTTTCAATAACGTCTAGAATTTTCATTCGTGCCGCCTTAGCTTTTTCAAACGCTTCTTTGAGAATTGGGAGAGGAATGCCGGAAACTTTGACATCCATCTGGACAGCCGTCACACCATCACGAGTGCCCGCCACTTTGAAGTCCATATCGCCGTGCTCGTCTTCCGGGCCTTGAATGTCGGTGAGGACTTTATATTCATAATCCATTCCGTCTCCTTTGGATCCGGATTTCGCTTTGCTCAACATCAATCCCGAGGCGATGCCGGCAACCGGCTTTTTGATTGGCACACCGGCGTCCATCAAAGCTAGAGTGGAGGCGCAGACTGAGCCCATTGAAGTGGAGCCGTTTGATGCAAGGCACTCTGAAACAATTCTGATGGTATAAGGGAAAGTGTCTTTGTTCGGAATCATTGGTAACAGCGCTTTTTCGGCTAAAGCGCCGTGGCCTATTGCTCGGCGGTTCACGCCGCCGACTCGGCCGACTTCTCCCGGAGCAAAAGGCGGAAAATTGTAATGGTGCATAAATCTTTTATCCATCTGAGTTTCCATGCCGTCAATCATTTGCGAATCGCCCGGGGCGCCCAAAGTCAAAGCCGAGAGCACATGAGTCCCGCCGCGGTAGAAAATACCGGAGCCGTGCAGGATGCTGGAGATGCCCCCCGCTTTGGCATAGAGATTTCTCAAATCGTCAAAACCTCGGCCGTCAAACCTGATATTTTCAGCGATGGCTTTTTGGTGGATGAAATCGTTAATGGCTTCATGGAAAAGTTTTTTAGCCATTCGTTGGTCCGCTTCTGGCATGTTTTCGTTCAGATATTTGAACCATTCGTCTTCCAGGGCGTAAATTTTGTGCTTCCCCGCTTCGCCGACGACACTTGAGAGCTTCGCCACCACTTCCTTCTCAAAAGCTTTTTTCAAA
>CAYQIR010000013.1:269-16572 GCA_964417625.1 uncultured Candidatus Saccharibacteria bacterium | reverse complement strand
AAGACGGCGCGGGTTATCCAGAATGGAGCAATGGTCGTGTAAAGCATCAAAAATAGGATGCTGTCCAAACCGAAGCGATGCTTTTCTTCCGCTAAATCCCTGGAAGTAATAATGATAAAGAGGGTGCCCAAGACGGCGATTATGGAAACAAAAACTATAACGTTGGTATCCACGTAAAATAAATCAAAGTTGAAGCCTGGCCATGAAAAACCGACGGTATATATCTCTTGCACCTTAGTGATCAAGGTGTTTATCCAATTTGCAACTACGGTTCCAAAAAAATACACTGTAGATATAACCGAGAAACTCGCAGTAGGCAACACTACCATCCCCAAATTGCCGTAGCGGGGATTAAAATACATATCTCGATAGTCGGCGGCATTTTTGATAAAACCATAAACCCAGCGCAAGCGCTGCTTATAAAGAGCCCTGAGACCGGTTGGAGCTACCGTATAAATAAAAGCCTTGGGAGCGTTGCCGATTTTCATTCCATTTTTTTGCATCCGCATGGCGATTTCCATGTCTTCGGTGTTATGAGCCTTTCGATATCCGCCGATTTGAATGAAGACCGAGCGGCGAAAAATGGAAAAAGGTCCGGGCGTAATGTAGATAGCATCCAAAGAATGGAACACCTTGCGTAAGAATATGCCGAACATATACTCTGCTTTTTGGACAAGAGTCAGCCAATTTTTCGGCTCAAATACTTTGACGGACGGAGTGACGGCCATAATCGTGGGGTCGCTAAACTCGGCAACGATCCTATTCAAGGCTTCGGGGTGGACAAATGAGTCCGCGTCCAAACAACCTACCAAATCTGTATCTACAAAGTTCAGAGCATAATTTAAGGCTGTGTGTTTGCCGCCATTTTCTTTTCGCAAGAGCTTTATTTGCTTATTGCGGGTAAATCTCTGCAAAACTTTCCAAGTATTGTCGGTGCTGCCGTCATCCACGATGAAAACAGAAAGCTTTTCCTTGGGGTAATGAAGCTTCAGGATGGAAAATATCGTTTTCAGGACCGTGGTCTCTTCATTCCAGACCGGCACGATTACCGATACGGTCGGCAGCTTGCCGATCACTTTTGCTTTGATAAATCTTTTTTCCTGATCTCTCCCTTCAAAATAACTGATTAAGAAAAACACCTCTACGTACAGGGCGATGAAAAGGAAGATGAATGTAAAAGTTTCTGAAATTAAATGCATTGCTTTATTATAGCATATCTATACTATATTTTTCCCAATTTAGCGGATTTTAGCCTGGTAAACTTCTACGGTTTTTTCTTCAAGTTTTTTGTGCATCGCATCCACTTCAGTACCGGTCAAAGTTTTATCCAAAGAGCGGTAAGTGATGCGGAAAGTGTAACTCACTTTGTCTTGGCCGAATCTTTTTTCGTCTTCGTACTTATCTAAGAGCTTCACCTCTTCCACCAACTCTTCGCCTATAAGCTCGCGTATCATATCAAAATAATCATTTGGGATGAAGGTTGTATTAACAACAAACGATATGTCGCGAACCACGGGCGGAAATTTGCTGACTTCCTTGTATTTTTGGCCAAGTTTGAGCTGCTTTTTGACCCGTTCATCTTCGGACCAGAGCAAGCGGATATCAGGCAACTCCATACTAATCATAGCCCAGCGCTCGATACCGGAACCAAACGCCCAGCCGTTATAGACATTTGGATCAACCCCGAGCATCTCAAGGACTGATGGTTTTACAACGCCGCTTCCAAGAATTTCGAGCCAATCATTGTCGCGTTTAATCTCTATTTCGGTCGAAGGGTGAGTGTAGGGAAAAGTTTCTTCGGCAAAACGCGACTCAACATCACCGAAAATTGATTTAACAATCTTTAGTTCTACATCTTTCAGTGTTTCGAGATCTATTTGTTGTACTGCTTTTGGTGCGATATAAAGAGCATCAATCTGATGAAACACATTCATATGTCGGCTATCGATTTCGTCTTTGCGATAGACTTTGCCGTAACAAAAGACGCCCAATGGTTCTTTCCGCTTAAGCTTCTCTTTAACTTCCGAGCGCTCAAAATAGTAGTACCACATTACCGTGGTCTGGGTACGCAATATGTGGCTATCATCGACATAATAGGTATCGGACTTGTTTCGCGCCGGATGGTCGGCAGGGAAATCAAAAAGGTCAAAGGCTATTTTCGTCGACATAATCTCGGGGACGTAAATGGTATCAAAAATTTTAAAATCCGTGATTTTGGTTATGCGCTGAACAAGCTCCAAGATTGGGCTACCCTCGGTGCGTGACAAATCGGGCATAGAAAGATAGCGCTTGATGCGCAAGGCTTCGGCGTCCTGCCTACCCTCCAAACTTTTGATAATCGCCTTCTCTTCGTCTGTCGAAATCACATAACTTTCACCTTTTTTATCCATATTTATCAAGTGTAGAAAAAAATTTGCCTGTTGGCAAGTGGAAGAAAATTTGCTATAATGGGACCAATGGCAACTAAAGAAAAGGAGCATAAATCGAGCGGATACAACGCGGAATCCATTACCGTTTTGGAAGGTTTGGATCCTGTGCGCAAGAGGCCCGGAATGTATATCGGCACGACCGGCCCCGACGGCTTACACCATTTGATTTCGGAAATCTTTGATAACTCCCGCGATGAAGCAATGGGCGGTTTTTGTAATGACATCGAAGTTGCTTTACTCCCCGGCAACCGCGTCCGCATCACTGACAACGGCCGCGGCATCCCGGTAGACATGCACAAACAAACCAAAGTCTCGGCTCTGGAGACCATCATGACTACCCTCCACGCCGGGGGTAAATTCGGCGGGGAAGGCTACAAGGTGTCCGGCGGGTTGCACGGCGTTGGCGCTTCAGTAGTCAACGCGCTCTCCATCTACATGCGCGCCGAAGTGCATCGCGACGGCAATATCCACTTCCAAGAATATTCCAAGGGCAAGAAGAAGGCGCCGGTCAAAAAAAGTGGCTCCTCCAAGCTGCATGGCACCGTGATCACCTTTGAGCCGGATGCGGAAATATTCAAAGAAGGCATAGAGTTTGATTTTGATAAAATCGTCCATCATATGCGCCAACAAGCTTACCTCGTGAAGGGCTTGCGGATTTCAGTTTTGGATTTGCGGGAAGTGAAGGAAAAAATAAAGGATACGGAAGTGTTTTACCTCCGCGAACTTCAAATCGACGCGCCTTCTATGAGCTTCTATTTCGAAGGGGGACTCATGTCGCTCATCCGTTTTTACAATTCTACTCAGAAACCAATTCACAAGAACATATTTTATGTTGAAAAACAAAACGAAAATTTTGAAGGAGTAGAAGTGGCTCTGCAATACGTAGACGACATATCGGCCCGCATCATGCCGTTTGCCAACAACATCTACAACAACGAGGGTGGTGCCCACATCACCGGTTTCAAAACTTCACTCACAAGAACATTAAACACTTACGCCAAAAAGAACAATTTGGTAAAAGACGGCGATGATGCTTTTACAGGAGACGACGTGCTTGAAGGTTTGACGGCAGTCATTTCGGTCAAGCTCCGGGAAATTCAATTTGAAGGCCAGACCAAAGCCAAACTCGGGAGCGTGGAAGCGCAGGGTATGGTCGCCACCATATTTGGTGACGCTTTCAGCGCCTTCCTTGAAGAAAACCCCGACGACGCGCGTTCAATCATCAACAAAGTAGTTTTGGCACTCCGAGCCCGTAAAGCGGCTAAGGCTGCCAAAGATTCTATTCTCCGCAAAGGAGCGCTTGAGGGGATGACCCTGCCCGGCAAACTCGCCGACTGCCAGAGCAAATCGGCCGAAGAATCGGAACTCTTTATTGTGGAAGGAGATTCAGCTGGTGGTACAGCCAAAACTGGGCGCGACCGCAGGACTCAGGCTATTTTGCCCCTGCGTGGCAAGATTTTAAACATTGAGCGCGCTCGCCTCGACCGCATGCTCGCTTCCGAGCAAATCAAAAATTTGGTGGTCGCCCTTGGTACCGCAATAGGCGACACTTTTGATATTTCAAAACTCCGCTATCACAAAATAATCATCGCGACCGATGCCGATGTAGATGGCGCTCACATCCGCACCCTTATCTTGACTCTGCTTTATAGATATTTCAGACCTTTGATTGACGGCAGTTTCATCTATATCGCTCAGCCACCACTTTATAAAATAAAAAAAGGCAAAGAAATATTTTACGCTTACAGCGATGAAGAAAAAGCCAAAGTGATAGGCCCAGCCTCCGCTTCCGCTACGGCTGGCGAAGAAAGATTTGAAGTTGAAGCCACCCCCGCTTCTGATGAGGAAGTAGAAGAATCATCAGAAGCGGGGGCGAGCCGAGAGAAGAAAGTGTCTGTTCAGCGTTACAAGGGCTTGGGAGAAATGAATGCCGAAGAACTTTGGGAGACCACCATGGACCCAAAACGTCGAATATTAAAACAGGTGGCTGTGGAGGACGCTCAGGAAGCCGACCGCATATTTGATATCCTCATGGGCACCGACGTTCCCGCCAGGAAGAGCTTCATTCAGAGTAATGCAAAACTCGCAACGATCGATATTTAAAAAAATTTTCATCCAACCTGCCCCGTAGTCAGCTTTGCTGTACTATTGGGGTCCAACGCCAAATTGGCCACTATTTGATATTTAATTTAACTCTAGTTTTTGCTTAGGACTTATCTTTGATTTCTGTTTGGATAAGCTCGAGGAATGTTTTGAGCGGCATGGCGCCGACTTTTTCGGTCCGGCTTTCGACGGTCACTTCTTTGGATTCAACTTCTTTGTCGCCAATGACAAGGAGATAAGGGACTTTTTGGATTTTGGCTTCGCGGACTTTTTTGCCCAAAGTTTCGTTTGATTCGTCCATTTCCACCCTAATACCAGCTCCCATCAAACTATCAAAAACTGTCTTTGCATATTCAGAATGTTTGTCGCTAATCGGCAATACTTTGACCTGAACGGGCGAGAGCCAGGCAGGGAAGGCGCCTTCGTAGTGTTCAATAAGGAAAGCCATGATGCGCTCAATCGCTCCAATGGAGGAACGGTGAATCACGACTGCTTCTTTTTCTTGATTATCTTTGTCGGTATAGACAAGCTTAAATCTCTTTGGCATAACGAAATCATACTGTACAGTGAAAGCGGTATTCTCTTGGCCGCGCTTATCTTTCATTTGGATATCAATCTTCGGGCCATAAAAAGCCGCTTCATCTTCCACTTCATAAAACTTCACGTCCTGGTTTTTCAAAACATCGCGCAATACCGCCTCGGCCTCGTCCCAGGCCTTATCATCTTTAAAATATTTTTTGTCATCTTTGCGGTCGCCAAGCGAAAGGCGATACCAAAAATCTTCGCCTTTTTTGAGGCCAAAAGTGCCGGCGACAAACTGAATCAAATCCAACACTTTAAAAATCTCGTCTTTGGCCTGTTCTTTGTCGGCGCAAATGATATGAGAATCGGCTAAACAGAAAGATCTGACTCTGACGAGCCCGACCAGATTGCCAGAATTTTCGTAGCGGTAAAGTTTGGCAAGTTCGGCAATCCGCATTGGCAGGTCGCGATAACTCCGAGGTTTGGAGAGATAAAGTTCAAAATGGTGCGGGCAAGTCATGGGCCGAAGCATAAATTTCTCTTCGTCGATTTCAATCGGCGCATACATGCTCTCTTTGTAATAAGGGTAGTGGCCGGACTTTTCATAAAGTTCCAGCTTGGCAATGTCGGGAGTGATGACGTGCTTGTAGCCGCGCTTTATCTCTTCGTCAGTTATAAATCGCTCAAGCTCGCGCCTTATGGCTGCGCCCTTTTCGGTATAAAGAGGCAAGCCTTTGCCAACCACATCGGAAAAAGTAAACAAATCCAGATCTTTGCCGATTTTCCGGTGGTCATGATTATCTAGTTCATCCATGCTTACAGATTATCACAAACCCAAAAAGTTTGAAATGGGCTGTTTATTGATCGTTTGAGTTATCCACAGGTTGGGTTGACGGGAGGTAGGAAAGAGCTACAATGTTATGTTGATCATTGAAAGCCCGGAATGAAAGTAAGTAGCCTCGGCCACTTACAATCACCCAATACTTTCAAGATCAATGTTCTTTCGCTCTCTTTCCCTCTCTCGTAGGCCGCGGCCTACGAACTCCCTCTCAAAACGCTTCCTTGCCTCGGCAGGAAGCGTTTTTTCGTTATTGCCAAATTTGATTTTAGGAGTAATGTAAGCAACGGAGGTTTGCATGCAGTTTGAAACCGGTATTTATAGCCACTTCGGGAGAGACGACTTGTATTTTGCAGACGGATTGGAAGTCGATGACTCGAACGACAATAAATTACGAGTTCGCTTCCATGCACTTTATACAAAGTGCAAACTGCCGTTTTCACGAAGTTTGGATAACTTCGGCGAGAGGATGTCTATATACGGATTGGCGGGTATGACTCAAACGTCAAGATTTATCCTTGTCCATCCACTTCCTCCCGAGAAACTCCATATGCTTCTGCCCGGAACTCTGGCAGGTGAGAAGCTGGAAGGAATCCCGTGCATAGCCACTTTTCAGGTAGAGAAGGTGCGAGCGGCTCAAGCTCAATGCCAGGTAGAGCTCCGGGAGCTCTGCTGCGGTAGCATCGTGAGCGTGCCACTGGAAGAGTACTTGGAGAAATTCCACACGAGCGCGGAGTAATCCGCGCTCAAACTTTTTATAATTTTTTGGCTTTTTCGGCGATTAAAGACTTTTCGCCGTTGCGGAGAGAGACACGGGCTTTGACGGCAATGCATTGGTCGGGCACGAAGATTGAGTGGAACTCCTGCAAGACTTTGGGGAAAACGACAAGCTCAATTTCATCATCCATATCCACAAATCTTATAAAATACATTTTGTCGCCGTTTTTAGTGAGGATATCTTTCATTTCGGAAATCAATCCGCCTATGACTACCACCTCATTTTCCTTGGCGCTTTCTTTTATTTTCTTTATATTATTTTTTTGGCCGGTAAACTTTTCTTTGAATTGTTCCAAGGGGTGGCCAGAAACATACAGGCCCAACAACTCTTTCTCCCAAGCCAGGCGCTCGGTCGGAGTGATCGGATTAGCCGGCGCAAGACGCAATGGAGAATGGTCACCAATCGTTGCGCTAAACAACGAATCTTGGTTCTCGCTCCCCACCGACTCTTTGTTGTATTCCAAAAGCGTATCCATATTGGCAAGCATAGCCCCTCGCTCGCCAAAACTATCTAAGGCGCCCGCTTTAATGAGGGCTTCAAGCGACTTTTTGTTCAAATTTCTATCTTGCACACGTGTCAAAAAGTCTTCTAGTGATTTGAATTTGCCGTTCTTTTTTCTTTCGTCTGTGATAACGTGAGAGATGCCTTCGCCGAAGTTTTTTATTGTTGTTAATCCAAAACGGATGGTTTCGCCCTTGGCTTTGAGTTCTTCTTCACTCTTTCTGACTAAGGTAAAGTCCGAGTAGCTTTCGTTGATGTCGGGAGGGAGGATTTCAATACCCATACGCTTACACTCGGCAATTGAGCGCGCCACTTTCTCGATATCGCCCGATTCGGCTGAGAGCACCGAGGTCATATATTCACCGGGAAAGTTGGCTTTGAGATAAGCGGTCTGATAAGCGACCCGGCCATAAGAAACCGAGTGAGCTTTGTTGAAACCGTAAGCGGCAAAAGGCTCAATCCAACCCCAGATTTGTTTGGCTTTCTTCTCGCTCCATTTGGAATGCTCTACGCAACCCTGGATGAACTTTTCTTTTTGTTTCTGCATTTCTTCCGGAATCTTTTTGCCCACCGCTTTCCGGAATTTGTCGACTTCGCCCCAGGAGTAGCCTGCCAGATTGTGCGCCATCATCAAAAGGTCGTCTTGATACACTAGCACTCCGTAAGTTTTCTTAAGAATCGGCTCGAGTGCTTGATCTAGGTAAGTAATCTTGCTCGAATCATGTTTGCGTTCAATAAAGAGAGGAATGAATTGCAAAGGCCCGGGGCGGTAGAGCGCCACCATGGCGTTGATGTCGTGGATAGTTTCCGGCTTCAGTTCCACCAAAAAGCGAGTCATGCCATCGCCGTTAAGCTGAAACAGGTCTTCGGTTTCGCCGCGCGCCAGCATCTCAAAAGTTTTTTTATCGTCAATCGGCATATTGTCCGGGTCAATCTCCACATTTTTGGTTTTTTTGAGGAGAGTGATTGTCGCCGCAATAATGGAAAGATTTTTCAAACCTAAGAAGTCAAATTTGAGGAGACCGGCGCCATTTTCGTCGACCGAGTACATATCGTATTGAGTGATGATTTTGCCCTCGCCCTTCGGATCATATTGCAGAGGGGTGAAGTCGGTGAGATCAGTAGGCGATATCACCACTCCCGCCGCATGCACGCCGATGTGGCGGGCGCAGCCTTCAATCTTTTTGGCCATATCAATGATGCGCTTGGTATCGGCATCTTTTTTATAAAGTTCGGCGAGCTCCGGCGTCTCGGCCATGGCGCGGTCAATCGTCATGGGAAATCCTTGCGCTCCCATCGGGATGAGTTTGGCGATGCGGTCGCCCACGGTATAAGGGAAGCCGAGCGCCCGGGCTGTGTCGCGAACGCTACCTCGCGCCATCATGGTGCCGAAGGTGCCGATTTGAGCTACCTTATCTTCGCCATATTTAGTTTTGACGTAAGCTACCATTTCGTCGCGCCGATCGTCGGCAAAATCCATATCAATATCCGGCGCCGACGGCCTATCGGGATTTAGAAACCTTTCAAATGGGATTTCGTATTCCAGCGGATTGATGTTCGTTATATGCGAAGCATAAGTCACAAGCGAGCCGGAAACAGAACCGCGGATGTTGGTCAAGATCCCATGCTCGTGGGCGTAATTCAACAAGTCAGCCACTACCAAAAAATAAGGTGAGTAGCCTTTGGTTTTTATAACATCCAATTCATATTCCAATCTTTTAATCACATCTTCGGTCTCGGGCAGTCCGCGTTTTTTGAGCCCGGCATAAGCGAGGTCGCGCAGTTCGTCATCATAGCTTTTGCCGGAAGCGATTTTCAAATCGGGGAAGGCCCAATGCCCTAGTTCCATTTCCAGATTGCAGAGAGCGCTAACTTTATTGTTGTTGAAAATTGCTTCCGGCATGTCTTTGAATCTCTCTTTTATTTCATCGGTACTTAAGAAAGAAAAATTTTCTTCCTCATCCCAGGCTCCGCGCTCCCCGATAGCCATCGGGGCCCCCTGGCTCACCGCCATCAAAGTATTTTTGGCCTCGCGGTCTTCGGGAGCGATATAATAGACGTCATGCGAAGCGACAATGCCGACTGAATGCTCCTTGGCAAAATCGGCAAGCACCTGCATATGCTCGTCATGTCCGGTTAACTCCGGATGTTTGGTAATTTCAATATAAAAGTCTCCGCCTGTGGTGAGCTTGTCGAATCCGCCGTCATCATTTTTAAAAATGTTTTTGTATTTTTGAATCAGCTCCTGCGCCTGTTCTATATTTTTATTGCGTATGGTCGTAGAAATATCTCCGCTCCAAGAAGAGGAGAGGCAGATCAACCCTTCGGCATACTTTTCCAAAATCTCCCAGTCAATGCGCGGTTTGTAATAAAACCCTTCCAAGTACGAAGCGGTCACGAGTTTCAAAAGATTCTTATACCCCTTTTCATTTTTACAAAGAAGCACCAATCTGAATCTGTCTTTATCAATCCCCGCTTGTTTGTCAAACCTGGTCCGTCCGGCCAAATATGCATCTACTCCAATAATCGGCTTGATGCCGGCTTTTTGGCATTCCTTATAAAACTCAATCGCACCGTACATATTGCCATTATCAGTCAAAGCCAGCGCTTCCATTTCGTTCTTCTTAGCCGCCGCAATCAGCTCAGGCAATTTGGGCAAAGCCTGCAAAAGCGAGTAGTGAGAGTGAGTATGCAGATGGGTAAATTTCATAACCTGATATTAGCAGAAAACGACCTCATCCCCAACCCTTCCCCTTGCGAAGGGGAAGGGAGTAGAATGAACCAATGGGATTCGTTATTGGTATTGATGAAGCGGGGAGGGGACCCTTGGCAGGACCGGTGAGTGTCGGCGCTTTTGGGGCTGAAAAGAAAATGGGGGAGTGGATCCTCAAAAATATTTTCCAAAATAAACTAAGAGATTCCAAAAAACTTTCGCATAAAAAGAGGGAGGAAATTTACAAAAAATTTTGCCTGCTAAAAAAGGAGGGTAAGGTTTTATGTTCCGTATCTCATGTTTCAAATAAAATAATAGACAAGCGAGGCATTTCAAAAACTGTACAAATTGGTATAAGAAAATCTCTTAGAAGATTACACCATGCTTCAAATTACAATGACGGCCATTGTAATTATTTAAGGTTGGATGGATTACTAAAAGCCCCAAAAGAATTCGAAAACCAAAAAACAATAATAAAAGGTGATGAGAAGGATGTTTTTATCGCTTGCGCCTCTATCGTTGCTAAAGTCTGCCGCGACCGCTTAATGTGTCGACTAGCCAAAAAATTCCCGCGATACCGGTTTGAAATCCACAAAGGCTACGGTACTGCTCTGCATCGCAAACTTATAAAAAAATATGGTATATCTCTTTTACACCGCAAATCATTCTGCAAAAATTTGACCGGGTAAGGTTTAGGTAGTATTTTTATTAGAGGAGAAAGGTTATGGACGAAGCTTCGTTGCGAGACAAGGAAAGGGAATTGCGCGGAAAGCATCCCGAGTTTTTTGCACATCCTGATCTGAGATCTGGCGAGATTTTGATCAGTTCTCAAGTCGGCGAAGTGGTCTATAGACACGCCGATATCTACCGCCAGCATGGAGTAGTGAGCGCCCGGGTAGGTGAGCATCCAGTGGCTAGCGTAAGAAATAAAGAGGCAGAGGTATTTTTCTATCCGATATTCGCGGACCTAAAAGAGCTGCTTAAGGCGGTGGAATGTTATGACCACGCCACAAAATAAGTTGCATGGGCTCTGCCTATAATTACAACCCTGCTAACGCGGGGTTGCTCTTTTTATTTAAAAATTGGAAATTAATAATTAAAAATTCCACATGTTGCCTTATTTTCCAATATATAGTAACATGTGGCCATGGTAGTACGAATGAGACATAACCGGAGCCAAACCGGCAATACAAGAAGCCACCACGCCCTGAAGATGGCGGCTTTGACGATGTGCAAAGAGTGTGGCAGTCCAAAAATGCCTCATGCCGGCTGCCTAGTTTGCGGCAAATACAAGGGCCGACAAGTGGTCGACGTTTATTCAAAAATTGCCAAGAAAGAAAAGAAGGCGAAGGAGAAAGCAAAAAACAGTAAATAGTAGTGAGTAGTTAGCATTTAGGTTTTAAACAAGTGACTCATTGCTTGATTGATGTAATTCCTATATTCTAACTACTAACTGCTAACTGCTTTTAAAAAAATGGCTAACAGGCACCTTGCAAGATCTACGGTCCTCCAAACACTCTACGAGTGGGACTTTGGCGGTAAAAAAACCGAACCCAGAGAAATCCTTAAAAGAGACGTTTCGGAGTTTGCGCCCGGCGCAGCCGATGACCACTTTATGAATAATCTTCTGAAAGGTGTGGTAGGGAAGCAACCTGATCTTGATGAAATCATCACCAAAGCCGCTCCGGAATGGCCGATAGAAAAGATCAGCGTGATGGACCGCAACATTCTACGTCTCGGCCTTTACGAACTCCTCTTTGCCGACCGCTCGCAAGTGCCTCCCAAAGTCGCTATCAATGAAGCGATTGAGCTCGCCAAAAAGTTCGGCGGAGACACCAGCGGCAAGTTTGTAAACGGAGTCTTGGGCGCCGTCTATAAAGAAATGGGCGAACCGGGCAAGGACGATAAAGGGGTGGATAAAAAAACCATTACCAATGAGACCCATACCGGCGCGGTAGTATTCGCCCGCCATGAAGACAACATCTACATTGCCTTAGTGCACGACGTCTTCGGCCACTGGACTTTGACCAAAGGCAAATTGGAAAAAGACGAAAGCGAAGAAGAGGCAATCGTCCGCGAAGCCAAAGAAGAGCTGGGCATCCCAATCAAAGTAATAGAAAAGCTCGGCGACAACACTTACGAGACTTACCACCCGGAAAAAGGCCGCCTCAAAAAACACGTCATTTACTTTTTGGCCGAAGCCCCGTTTAATGACCTGACACTGGAGAACAAAGAAAAGAAAGGCGGGCTCGATGACGTGCGATGGTTCAAGATAACGGAAATATTAGACCTCAATTTTTACGGCGACATTTTGCCGATTATCACTAAAGCAATCAATTTACTAGTAAAATCATGACACCAATTACGAATTGGCACGAATTACACGAATAAAAATATTAGTGTCATTCGAATGAATTTGTGGATTAGTGTCGCATACTTACATGAAAGAAGCTGATTTTGGAAAGTTTGAAGCGATCATCGGAGCAAAATTTAATAATCAAGAATTATTGAAGCAGGCGTTTACCCACCGCTCTTTTTTGAATGAAAACAGGAATTTGAAGGGTGGGCACAATGAGCGCTTGGAATTTTTGGGGGATGCGGTACTGGAGCTTGCGATTACCAACTATCTCTACAACGAATATCCGGAGAAAAATGAGGGTGACTTGACATCAATCAGGAGTGCCTTAGTGAACGCCCAGACTTGCGCCGAAGTAGCCAAAAAACTGGAAGTGAACGATTATCTTTTACTATCCCGCGGAGAAGCCAAAGATCAGGGTCGGGCCCGCCAGTATATTTTGGCCAATGCTTTGGAAGCTATTATCGGCGCTATTTACTTGGACCTCGGCTACGATAGCGCCCGCGATTTTATAATAAAATACATCGCTCCGATGACTGAAAAAATCGTGAAAGAAGAATTGTGGGTGGACGCTAAAAGCAAGTTTCAGGAAAAGGCGCAGGATGTGGATGGCGTCACTCCATCATACAAAACAATGAAAGAAGTTGGACCCGATCATGACAAAAAATTTACCGTCGCTGTATTTATCGGTGACAGCCTGGTCGCCGAAGGCTCGGGAGACTCCAAACAGGACGCCGAACAATCGGCAGCTCGCCACGCCTTGAAGGAAAAAGGGTGGGGTTAAAATAAAGTTAGTCTTGGGTTCTCTAATTTTTATTTATTCAGAATTTCACGATCGTGACAATGTGAATAATTTACAATTTAAATTCTTCCTTAAGCCATTTATCATTTTCTATTGATTCTACTGTCATATAAAGAGCTTCTTCTTTTAACTCAAGATATTGCTTAAGTAAATCAATAATTTCTTGACATTCGTATGGATATACCCAAACGCTATTTTGCAGACATATAAATCCAAACAAGCGCAACATCATACGAAGATGGTCTCTGGTTTTCCTTCTCTGTTCCGATATATCAAAAATAACTACTCTATATTTTTTGTCCCACTTTTGCGGCTTATCTTGTGCCAATCCTTCCAACTCATATCTTAAAAGAAGTTTTTTACCTTTTTCTGTAATTTCCAAAAATTTGTAGTCTTTATCTTCTTTTATTTCTATCAAACCTCTTTTTAATAATCTTGTTATCCCTTGGTTAATTTGAAATACTTTGAGCTTAGATTTTTTCATAACGGGCGTATATTTCAAAAGTTGAACCGCATTTCCAGCGGCAACCGCCACAAGAACAAATCCTAATGCTCCCATAATAATCAATAGGGTTTTACTGGCAGATAAAATTTTTTCTTTCGTTTTCTCTTTCATTTTGTTTTTGAGCATATATTCCATACAATTTTATCAATTATACAAAATTCTACGAACGTGAGAAAGTGAATAGTGAACGAAACAAGATGCGAACAGTTGGCGGCTTGTCATGCACTGAAGGATAGGAGATTGAATTGACATATGTTTTTGGTTGTTATATAAACAAGGCGGGAGTGATGGTTTTATGATGACTCAAGAAGAGATGAACGGTCTCAAACCTGGGGATACTGTAAGGAGTGACCTCAACGGGGATACCTACATCGTTGTCCAACAGATCGGCATAGGCAGACACGTTGCCGTCCGGGCCGTAGAGATCGAAAGTCCAAACCAATGGACCATGGTCGCGAAGTCCAACTTCTGCCCTAGTGACACCTAATTGTTTTTGGAGCCAACTTTTTGGCGAAGGCCCCCTCTTGTGGGCCTTTTTCTTATAAAAATTCTTGTTTAAGAATAAGGTGTGCTAAAATAATTTCATGCTTAAATCGTTGGAGGTAGCGGGGTTCAAGAGCTTTGCCAAAAAAACCGAACTTAATTTCAAATCGAGGGTTACGGCTATCGTAGGGCCTAATGGAAGCGGCAAAAGTAACGTTGCCGAGGCCTTTCGGTTTGCTTTGGGCGAACAGTCCATAAAGTCAATGCGCGGCAAGCGTGGGGAAGATTTGATATGGAACGGTTCAAACGAAGTGGGGCGCTCCAATCGAGCGTCAGTCAAACTAGTTTTGGACAATACCCAAAATTTATTTGCCGGGCTGACAGAGGGCGGAGATTTTGAAGAAGTGTCGATCGAGCGGGTGGTCAACCGCGACGGAGGCAACGAATATTATCTCAATGGTAGCCAGGTTCGGCTCAAGGATATTTTTGAAATTCTGGCCAAAGCTCACATTGGCGCCTCCGGCCACCACATCATTTCCCAGGGCGAAGCAGACCGGATTTTGTCAGCTTCAATCAAAGAACGGCGAGAGATGATAGAAGATGCGCTCGGGCTGAAAATTTACCAATATAAAAGAGAAGAGAGCGAGAGAAAATTGTTGAAGACTGAGGAAAATATAAAACAAGTAGAATCATTGCGCAGAGAAATCGCGCCTCATATAAAATTTCTAAAAAAACAGGTAGAAAAGGTGGAGCGAGCGGAAGAATTGATGGTCAAGCTCGCCAAATTTTATAGAGAATATTTAAAAAGAGAGCAGGTTTACATAGAAAAACAAAAGGCGGCATTCGATATCGAGAGAAATCCGCTCATAGACAATCTGAAGCATTTGGATAAACAAATGGAAGAGGCTAAAGAAGTTTTGAACGCTTCTTTGAGTAAAGATAAGAAAAGCGAGGAGCTTTTGGATATTGAAAATAAAATAAAAAATGAGAGGGATAGTAAAGACCGCCTATACCGGGAAATCGGCAAGATTGAAGGAGAGATAAGCGCCAACAAGAGAAACATAGAAAAGATAGAGGCCGACCAAAAATCGGAAGATAACAAAACTATTCCCCTCCGCGAAGTGGAAGAATTGGAAAAAGAGATCGCCGCTTATTCTGAGATTGTTAAAGTGATAGAAAGGGTCAGGAACTTCATCGTGAGTCATAAGGCGCGGTTTGACGACAAGCATTTGAACGAACTGGCAAAAGAAAATGCTTCTCTGCTTGAAAAAAAGAGTTATTTGGAAACAAAAATCCAAGAAGCAGATAGCGCTCTTAGCGAGCTTTCGCTAAAATACCAAAAAATAAAAGATTCCATAGAAAAAGAAAAGGATTCCAGCCGAGAAGCGGAGAAAACCATTTTTCGGATATCCGGCGAACAGAGCGAGATTCGCAACCGGCTCAATATTTTGGAAATGGAAATGAACAATCTCAAAATGGTTGAGGAAGATTGGAAAATGGAAATCCAGGAAGGAGGAGTGCTGCTAGGAACGGCTATACTAGGATTTGAGAATGAGGTTTTGGATGACGAATCCCACTTCGCCTCGCCAAGCTCGGCTTCGCGGGATCTCCAACTCCAAAAAAGAAAGGAGTTGGAGAAAATGAAAATCAGATTAGAAGAACTCGGTGGAGGAGGTGGAGCGGAAGTGATGAAAGAGTATAAGGAAACGGTAGAGCGCGATGAATTCTTAACCAAAGAATTGGAAGATTTGAAAAATTCGGCTGAATCGCTGCAGATACTTATCAAAGAATTGTTGGAAAGATTGGATGTAGAATTTAAACAGGGGATAGAAAAAATAAACAAGTCTTTCCATGAATTTTTCGTGTTGATGTTTGGCGGCGGGGAAGCGGGTCTCGAAGTTGTCAGAGAAAAAATTAGAAAAAGAAGAGACGTGTTGGAAGAGGAAGATAGTGAAAGTATTCGGACAAGCGCCAACACATCAGAGAGTCTCATGGGGGACGAAGAAGAAAAAATAAACGAAGGTATCGATATTTCGGTTTCTCTGCCGAGAAAGAGAACGAAAGGATTGGAAATGCTTTCAGGAGGTGAGCGAGCACTTACTTCTATCGCGCTCCTTTTCGCCATCTCGCAAGTTAACCCGCCGCCTTTCATAATCCTCGACGAAACTGACGCCGCGCTCGATGAAGCCAATTCCAAAAAATATGGCGACATGATTGAAAACCTCTCCAAAGTTTCCCAGCTCATCCTCATCACCCACAACCGCGAAACCATG
>CAYQIR010000013.1:0-259 GCA_964417625.1 uncultured Candidatus Saccharibacteria bacterium | reverse complement strand
GGCGTCATCTACGGCGTCACAATGGGCCGCGACGGCGTCTCCCGCCTCCTATCTATCGCATTTGACGAAGCCGTTGCAGTAGCGAAGTAAATGTTGTATAAAATATATGGAGGTGGCCACTTGAACGTAACGGCCGTTAAAGTGTTTGATTACCGTGGAGCAACTTGGTACCGAGATGGTCTGGCTTGGAACTCAATTCTGATCATCTTTGGGTATGATTGCTGTCACATACATATTCTTCAGAACGAAGTTGTGAGTG
>CAYQIR010000012.1:4731-18486 GCA_964417625.1 uncultured Candidatus Saccharibacteria bacterium | reverse complement strand
AAATTTCCCATAACACTTAATTCTAAAGTGTTCGGATTCAAAGGTTAATCTCCAATTTACATACTTCAAAAGGAGGAAAAAGATGAGAGAAGGAATCCTTGAACAGCTTCCGACAACCCTACCGAAAGATAAGGTTGTCATGGTGGTTGGTCCCGAAGACTTCCACGGTCTCAATTACCTGAAATCCCAGATCCAGGAAATGAACCGGGGCGAAAAGTGGATCAAGGCCGAATTCCGGACAGAAGTTTCGGACTCGCAAGTGAGTGATAAGGTTGCGGTGCTTCTCACTATGTATGCGATGAAGCACGGCACTCTGGCCAACATGAGGAAGGCGGCAACCGCTCTCAAGATTTGCTGTCCCAATCAGGCCCTGACGGTGAGCGAGGTCAAGGAAATTCTCCCGATCCTCGATAACCTGAGAAAGGGACTTGGCCGACCTTTGCCCCAAAACGGGGCTCGCAACGAAAACGGAGATCATCCCATGCCCGGCAAAAGCGAAGCCCAGCGGTTAGAGGAAATCAGTGCCGGCGCGCGGCGCCAAACCGAGGAGTTTCTTTTGGCGACCAAGCAGAATACTGGGACTCAGGAATCTGTGGAGCAGGAAACGAGTGTTTCCTGCCTACCGGTTCAGAACTCCGATGATGTGGACGCGGCGCTATCGGCAATTGAGAAGTTTGGCGGCATCTTCGAGGAAACCCAACTGGCGGTACTCGTTGTGGCTGATCAACTCAAGGCAACAGCTGCTGAATGTTCCGATCTCCGGACCCAACTCACTGAGAAGGACGAGAAGATCGCTGAGCTCAGCACACTCATCACTAACGCAAACAAGATCGCTCTCGGCTGCGGGGCTCTCGAAGACGAGAACAAGAAGCTCAAGGGCGAAATCGTCCGACTCCAGAAGACTCTCAGCAGCTTGGGCGACCTGATCAAGGGTGCCCAGAGCAAATAGAGGAAACAAGTACACCAGAGCCGTGGAATAGGCGATTCCACGGCTCAATTTTTGTGTAAATTGTCAATATTGACATTATTTTCATTTTAGTATAGGATTTTACCCGGAAAGTGTAGTTTAACAAATCCATAGTCTAGGAGGTTATCGTGTCAGAAGAGCGCATTCGAAGTCAAACTGAAGTCTTCGACGAAGCGAAACTGTCTGTTGGGGCCGAACTGGACGAAGAAATGCTCCTCTGGGACTTCTCCAAGATGATGGAGGAGCTTAGGAGGGCTATCAAGTCCTGCGGTGTACCGAGTAAAAACAACCGAGTCAGGTTTTTCTCCCGCCACCACCTGAAAATGGGCGGGCAGAAATACAGAGAGGTATTAAGGTGGATTATTGGCCAGGCGGAAATGCCAGCTGACGATGTAATCATCGTGCTTCGGACGCTCAAGCAATTGCGCGACGGCACTTTGGGTTTTTCGGATGTTCCGGAAACGCCAGTCAAAACGGTTGAGGAAGAAATTCCTGAACCCAAATTGGACGAGCAACCGACTTCCGGTGTAATCCGCCGAATCATTGACCACACTATCGGGTCTTTCAACTCCATCACTGGTCTTGTCGTTGAAGCCGGTATAAAACCGGAACACGCGTTTGATAGTGACAGGATGCAGATCCAAGGCGCCGTGCAGAAAGTTTGCGAATGTTTCGGCGTTGCCATAG
Organism: uncultured Candidatus Saccharibacteria bacterium; assembly: GCA_964417625.1. Lineage (GTDB taxonomy): Bacteria > Patescibacteriota > Minisyncoccia > Phycocordibacterales > WO2-35-19 > CAYQIR01. The sequence continues at coordinate 16,832 of CAYQIR010000012.1, read as the reverse complement.
TTTTTCCGGAGTCGGAGATGACTTTTGGTCAACCATTGACTCATGAAGATTTGGCCGAGATCGGGTTCGAAAGAACCCCAAGGAGAAGAAAACGATGAAGATTCACAGCAGAGTCACAGCCTTTCACTACGTCGACAATCTGGGCACGGGTCTGTATGAGAGCGTGGGGCAGCGAATCCTTGAGCTTCTGCGCAACTCTCTGCGTGCCAGCATGCCTGATCCGAAAAAGTGGGAGCCGAAGCGGGCCAAGATTGAGATTTTTCTCACCCAAAACCATCCGCTTGCCAATCGAAGCGTTGCCCTAACACATTTGGATCACGGGTGCGGCTTGACCGACCCAAATTTTGATCGCTATTACAACTGGCTCGGCACGCCACTCGAAAAGCTTCGGGCAGACAGCAACGGAGACTGCATCGGCGATTCCCAAAAGGGAATTGGTCGCTTTGCGCCGTTGGCCATGAACGAAAACTGTCTGCACGAGAATAGGATGGTGCGAGTGAAGCACGGCTTTTATCTGCTTACTCGCACTTCCAAAACCGGCAAAGTTCGATTCATTCCGTACATACCGGAAAACGTCGAACTCGAAGGAGTTGAAATTGATCGGTGGGTTGAACCGACTGCGACAGAAATGGGTCCCCTCAGTGGTATTCAGGGCTCATTCACGGCAATTGTCGTTCCAACTCCGATCTTCAAAAACCATAGCGAGATTTATGAGGCTGTGAAGTGGCTTCTGCCTCGCGAGCAAGACAAGATGTTTGAACTGCTCATTGGTGGCAAGATTGCAGTACCGCCACCACTGGAGAAGGACATCAATGTTACTTCCCAGGACGGGCGTTATCGCGCTCGACTGGGAGTAGGCAATTCGGAAAGCGACGGCGTCTGGCTTTGCGATGACATAACTGGTTTTCGCGTCGCAAGTGGCCAGAAACTCGGCCGACTTCTGCCGGATCCGCTATGGTTTCCTGATCTCGTCGGCGACATCTTTGCACCAGGACTGCTTCGCTACCAGAATACGGCGCGCAGCACTCTGGCCAAGGAGTTTACCAACAAGCGCAATAAAGAGTGGCAGAAACTGATGATGTTTTTGATCAGCCAGGTTGCTCCAGCCGCCAAGCAGCTCATCGAACGCGATGCTATTCGCGGCAACGCCGCGGAAACGCTCGATGAACTCGCTGAGATGTTCAACGACCGTTTCGGTCCGCCGGATGACGGTGGGGTTGATGGACCGCCCGATGGTCCGCCAATTCCGCCGAAGCCTAAGCCCGATGGAACCAAAACCGCCGAGCCTAAGCCCGACGGCGGAGGCACTGGGGGTGGCGGGACCAAGCCCGATCGCGAGAAGTACCGCCGGTACCTCTCTATCAAGGTTCGCGAGAAGACTTACTATCTTTATCGCGGCCAGTCGCTTCACCCCTGCATCTTCGCCCAGGTCAATCCGACCAATCGGAAAATGATCCAGGTCAACGTGCGGGGCGGCTACAAGGCCTTGCCGGAAACCAAGCAGGCCAGGAAGGAACACTGCCTCATGGAAATTCTCGATGCTATCGGTGAAAGCGAGCATCAGGGAGAACCCAGGAAGGCCAGAGAATTCGCCCGCCAAGTGCGGAGCGAGTTCCTCCGGAAAACCTAGACAGGAATACAAAAACCCCTCCCTGAGTCCAAGACTCGGGAGGGGTTGTTTTTTGTCCAGATATTACTTCCTGAACTTAATGTTTTTGCCGATGAGGCCCTGCGGCAGCCCTTCGTAAACCAGATTGACTGCGCTCTGATAAGCTCTGAGTAGTTCCACCTCACTGTCATTTTGGGCAACAGCCTCGATGATTGTAGAGATGGTCATATGCATCGCTTCCAGTTTGTGTTCAAGTTGCTGCTTTTCTGACTTGTCCGCTCCGGCGTTTTGACTTACCTCGTGAGCCAGGAGCTCCCCGAGAATTCGGATGCGTTCTGCCATTTCGTCGCGCTCGTTCTCAAACTGCTCCTGGATGCCGACGACCTGTTCTCTCATCTTTTCGCGGCGTTCAATTTCTTGGGAGATTTCAGAAAGCGGAATTGCAGACAAGCCGCCTTCCCCTCCCTGAACCTTCAGAAGCTCTGTAGCAAGTTCTGCCGCTTGTGCTTCCGCGCCGGCGATCAGATCCTCCGCAGCTTGGTCAAGCTGATCCACGATTCCAAGTAGCTGGTCAACGCTCTCCGCGAGTACCTCTTTGGTTTGGCCAAGGCCGATGCTCTTCACAACTAAAGCCAAACCTTGGACGATTAACGATTTCGACGGAGAGCCGGCCACATCTGAAGTTGAAGGATCCAGATAGGCAGCGAGCTCTTGTTCGACATACTGGACCGCGCAAGTGATACCTATTTCATTTCGCAGCTCAGTAATCTTGGGGGCAACTTCTTTAAGCTGTTCATTCCAATCCTTCTTTTCCAGGGCCATGGCAACTCCTTTCTAACTTTTATTATATACCTTTTTATTACATTGTCAATCATTGACAATTTTACTCTACCTGATATAATGTCATCCAGAAGTTAATCTTGACAGCAATATTCGAAGAAAGGAGGCAGTCTCTTGGAAAGTCTCAAGGGTAAAGTCATACGCTTCTTCCTTGGGTTTATATCTCGATATATTCCTTTGGGACAAGCTCAAGTGGCCACTATGGGCGGAATCGGGCTCGAAGCTAAGATATGGGAAGAGTCCGGTATTCCATCCCAAAACGGCTGGCTCATCGAGCGTAGCCGGGAGCGTTTCAGTGCGCTCATTGAGCAATTGCGCTATCACACACATAACCAGCTTGGAACTTTTGGCAAAATCCTGGCTGGTTATGGAGAAGACCGAGCCAACATAGATGCCTTTCATTTGGATCTGTGCGGTACTCTCTCCGATCGAGCAATGGCGGACTTCGCTTTGGCACTGCCTCTTATTCTCAAGAGCAAGGGGCGGTGTCTCGCAGTCACGGTTGCCGACCAGCGCAGGAATCTGGTGCTCGAACAGTGGCCGGATTTTCAGGTGAGAGCCAAGAAGTTGTTTGGCAAACAGACGGAAGAAATTTTTCAATGCCTTCTGTCACAGCAGCGTTGCATTCCGGTTAACAAAGACGCTCCGGCTTTCATCAAACCGTTTGATCCGAATAAAGCGGCTCAAAGAGAGTTTGGCCTACTGGTCGAACTCGCTGAGTTGCTCTGTTCTCAGGACCTTCCGTGGATTCCGGCGACTGTGGAGCGGTACGTGTACGTGAGCCGCTACCAGAAACGACCTTTCAGAATGCGGACGTATTTCTTCCGCTTCGAATCCAAGAATCGCGCCAAGAGAGCAATCGCTTTCGCGAAAACTTGGACGGACAGCAAACTGTTTTTTGCCAATGGAGAGCAGTTTCAAGAAATCAAATCGGCCATTGGCGTGACCCCGACTGAAGTAAAGAAAACCGAGAAGAAAGAGGTAGTCATCATGTCAACTTCGAAACTCGGCGAACTTGCAAAGGTGTTGGGTGGTGCCGAAGAGGCCGAATACACTCAGCTCCTCGCAAAGAGCCAACAGCTCGATGCTTTCCTTGCCGCCCTTAAAGGGGCAGGTGTGGCTGGCATCGAAAACACCAAACCCGTCCAGGAAACGCCGACCGTAGAGCCGAAACCAGTGCCTCAGCGGCCGAGAAAAACCAGGAAGAACTGGGATGATCTCAGCGACCGCGAGCAGATCGAGTGGCAGATCAAGGCCATTGAACTGCGAGCAGTGTCCAAGAACGGCCACTGGAACAATGGCGAGTGGAAGAGTCTCCTGCGGGAAGACTTCGGCCATTTCGACAAGGATCTGTCGAAATCTCTGCGCGCCGTGCTTGCTCATACGAGCGGCGATTTCCGGGCGAGGTTCATCGTCCGTATCGAGAAGGTTTTCGGCGCCGACGCCAAGCCCTATCTCGACCGTCTCGCCAAGATTCAATAGCACTTTCAATTTTATGGCCCTGTCCGAGCAATCGGATGGGGCCGCTTTTTACGGCAGCTCACCGTATTCTATGGTGTCGTTTTCGGAGAGGCCGCTCAAAATTTCTACCAGGCCGTCATTGCCTAAGAGGCCGAGCGTTACCGGCACTTTTTCGGTTTTTTCATTTACCATCCGGTTCACGAAATTTTGCTCCCCTTCTTTAGTGATTGCATACATCGGGATGGTCAACACATTTTGTTTTTTTGCAGTTTCTATTTTCAAGTTGGCGGTCAGGCCGTTTTTGATGCGCGGGTCCGGGGTGACTAAATTGACTCTGATTTTGTAGTTTACTACCCCGTCAATGATGGTGTCGCCCGGCTCTATGTAATAAACGAAGCCTTCAAACGTTTCGCCGGGAAATGCGTCGAGAGTAAATATGACCGGATTCTGAGGTGCGATTTTGCCGACATGAATTTCGGAGATATTGGCCTCGATATAAATTTGGTTTTGGCTGGCGACTGACACCAGTGCCGCACCGCTTGAGACCGTAGCTCCCACTTCGGCATCTTGTTTGGTCACGACGCCGGTAAATGGAGCTGTAATTATAGATTTGCTCAGAGCGGCTTCGAGAGCCGCGACTGCCGCCTCAGCCTGGGTGACTTTGGCCTGTTGAGACAAGACGCTTTCAAACTCACCGTTTTGACCCAAGACCGGGGCGGAGTTGAGTTTATCTTTGGCGGTTACTATAGCTGAAATGGATGTTGAAACTTCGCTCCTTGCCGATGCGACGCTGGTTTTGTAAGTTGTGACTGTTGTCTCATAGGCATATTCAGCGGGGGTAAAGGTATTGATTGCTGAAGCAACTTTATCCAAAAAATTTGAAATAGCAGTCAGATCTTCAATGGCTTTCTCGGATTCTGTCTCTACATTTTCTTTAGTCAGATTGCCGACCCGGTTCTGCCAGTCAACCAGGATGTTGCCAATGGCCTTTCTTTGGTTATCTAGTTCGATTTTGGTATCGGCCGGAACATTAAAATAATTTATAAAGTTGCCGTTAGTGATATAAAATTCAAATTGAGGGTTGGTAGTCGGAGTTTTAAAAAACTGGTCAGTGCGATTGCGGACTGCGTTGTCGGCATCCACAAAACCGCCTTTGACTGCAATGCTCAAATTTTGGTAAGCATCGCCGTAGGAAGAAGGAGCGGTTTTTTTGACTTCCCTGAGTTTTATCATTTCTTCGTTCAATACGGCTTTGGCTTTTTGCAAATCAGCCGTGGTCTCGCTTGTGTCTAAAGTGGCTATCACATCACCTTGGCTGACTGCCTGGCCGATTTTTACGTATACCCGCGCTACCCGGCCGGTCTTGTCAAACCCCAGGTCCACACTATCTTCGGGTTTGACTTTGCCCGTGGTAGCCACTTGCTGGACCACGTCGGATTTTTTGACGGTATAAAACTCTCTGCCATTGCCGTTGTTTAATTTGAGCGCGACAACGGCAATGACAGCCACCCCTAATACAGCGCCGATAACAATTTTTTTTGTAAAAAACGAAAACATTTTTATAATTTTTTTAATTGCCAAGGACATTCCTTAAACTGCCTGTGTCCCAAAGGACTGTCCTTGGTAATTATCATATCACATCATCCGGCCGGCCGTCGGCCAAAATCTTGCCATCCCCCAATTTGACTGCTCTTCTCGTCAGTCTGGCATATTCCGGCTCGTGAGTGACCATAATGATGGTTTGGCCGTTCCGGTTGAGGTCAATAAAAGCTTTTATCACCGCTTCGGCGGTTTCCGAGTCCAAGTTGGCGGTCGGCTCGTCGGCAAAAATTATCTTTGGGTCATGGGCGATGGCTCTGGCGATGGAGACTCTTTGCTGCTCGCCTCCGGAGAGCTGATTGGGCAGGTTATGCAAGCGGTGCCCCAACCCGATTTTTTGGAGAGCGCTTTCCGCTTTGGCATAAGCTTCTTTTTTAGGCAAACCCTGCATTAAAAGCGGTATGACGGTGTTTTCAATGGCGGTTAGTTCCGGTACCAGAGCGTAATCCTGGAAGACATAGCCAAGCTCGCGCAGGCGGAACTCTGTCCTTTCATCATGGCTCAAGGAAGTGACTCTGACGCCGTGAATTAATATTTCTCCTGAATTTGGATGGTCAAGAAGACCGAGCTGATAAAGCAGAGTGGATTTGCCCGAGCCGGAGCGGCCGGTAATGGAGAAAAATTCGCCTTCGGCAATAGTAAACGAAACATCGTTTAGAACCACAAGTTCCTTATCACCGGTTTTGAAAGATTTTTTTAAATTTTTTACTTCAATGATGTTCATATACGATACTAAAGTTATGCGAAAGCTGCGAAAGTCTACGAAAATTTTCTTTTCCCCTCTCCTTCGCAAGGAGAGGGGTCAGGGGTGAGGTCGAGTTTTTGTAGTTTTTCGTATTATTTCGCATGGTTTTCGTATTACCTGCCTAATATGGAATCCAGAGTATTTTTCTTGACCACAATGCGGGCTGGTACGTAGCCGGCTATGACGGTGGCTAACATAAGCAGGAAAACGCGCAGGAAGGTGGCGGATAATTCGGCGACCAAAATACCATCGCTAAACGGGAACTTTATCGGGTGAGCGGCGATGAACGGCACCAAAAATCCATAAAGTATAAGGAGGCCAAGACCAATGCCGAGTGTGGCGTAAAACAAGGACTGGAAGACGTAAGCGGTTTCAATGACCCTCGCGCTGATGCCGATACCTTTCAAGATGCCGATAAACTTCCGGCGAGTGATGGCATTGACGAAGATAACGATAAAGATGGTAATGGAGGCGACTACGAGGCCGATGGAGCCGACCACATTGCCCAAAATGGCAAAAGTATTTTTAATATCTTTCACAAACTTTGGCACCCCTTCTTCATAAGTCTGGACTCTCCCGGTCTCACCTACCCCCGAGCGCAGTAGCGCATCCTTGACGATAAGGGGATCTCCGCCGGGTTTCAGTTTGATAGCCACTTCGTCAACATTATAATCAGTCCGGCCTATCATGTTGCGGAGAGTGGTGTCAAGCATGTAAATGCGCATATCCACTTCGTCGGCTTTGCTTCGGACGATTCCCTTGACGGTAAACTCGCGCGTATTGCTGGCGACCGTTATCCTGACTTTAGTCCCCGGTGCCACGTCTTCCAAAAAACTGAAACTGGCGGAATCCACCGGCACGTATTTTTTAAGCAAACTTGAACCGAGTACGACATATTCGGTATCGTCCCGGGTCAAAAACTCTCCTTCCACTATTTTGGAAGAAAGACGGGTGGTCTGGTCTTCCAATACCGGGTCAATACCGGCTATGGCACCCGCCGCGCTGTTTGGAGCGTCGGTCAATCGCACTTTTGTTTTATAGCCGGCCTCCACTTTGCCGGACTCAATATAGCGCGGCGTGAAAGAATCCACCCAGGGCAAAGAATTTATTTTTTGAAGAATGGCCGGACTATTTTCTATGTAGTCTTTTTTTGGCAGATTGGATATAAACACATCTCCGGTTGAAACTTCTTTGTAAACCTTGCTTACTCCTTCTATTAATCCCACCAAAACTCCCCGCACCACCACCAGGTTCAAAAATGTGAGAGTCATCACAAAAATAATGAGGGCGGTGGTTGCCTTGCTTGAGTTTTTCACCTGCCTCAAGGCCAAAAAAAAGCCGAGCGAAATCGAGATGAAAAGGTTATTCAATTTTTTCTTCTGATTCTGCATTTTTGTCTATGCCATTTCTCTCAATATCTTGATGCGCGACTCTACCGGCGGGTGGGTAGCAAATAAATTTGAAATATTTTTGCCGGCAAAAGGGTTTGAAATAAAAAGATGAGCCGTCGCCGTACTGGCGTTTTTCATCGGTATATTATAGGAAGAAATTTTTTCCAAAGCCTCTGCCAAACCCTCCGGATAGCGAGTGAGGAGAGCGCCGGATGCATCGGCTAAGTATTCCCTGCGGCGGGAAATCGCCAGCTTTATCAAAGTGGCGATAATCGGCGAAAGAATAATCAAAACAATTCCGACAACCGCCAAAATGCCGCCGGCTCGGCTGTTGTCATTGTTCCTGTTCCCTCTTCCAAACCACATACTTCTTAAAAACATGTCCGATATGATGGATACAAAACCGACCAGCACTACGACGGTACTCATGAGCAATATATCACGGTTGCCGATATGCGAGAGCTCATGAGCGATCACCCCTTCCAGTTCGTTTTTTTGGAGCCGTTGCAAAAGACCGGTTGTGACAGCAACCACGGCATGCTCTTTGTTGCGGCCGGTGGCAAAAGCATTGGGAGCAGGGTCGTTAATGACATAAATCTTTGGCAGCGGCAAACCGGCGGTAATGGAGAGGTTTTCGGTCAGGGTATAAAGGTCAAAATATTCCTCTCGGCTGGCCGGCTTGGCGCCCGATAGTGAAAGCACGATTTTGTCTGACCACCAATAACTCGCGATATTCATTAGCAAGCTGAAAATAATGGCAAAATAAAAAATACCCGGATTGCCATAATAATCGGAAATAAAAAATCCCAGCGCCCCGATTATAGCCAAAAATAAGCCCATCAACAGATAGGTTTTGGCTACATTTGAGCTTTGATGCGTGTAAACTGAAGCCATATTTCGTATTATAACATAAAACCCTCACTTATTTTTAGAAAGAGGGTTCCCCTCTTCCTTTTAAAAGTCGTGTTGTAATTTAGGTTGGGGTGAGTTATTAACTCTTTAAGCACAACTTATCCAAATTTGGAAGTTTGAGGCAAGCGGAATTTTAGTTATGATTGGTGCATGGCCGAAACTAAAAAAACTCACCTTCGAATTCCGCCGCATAATATTGAAGCAGAAAAGGCATTGCTTGGTTCTGTCATGCTCCGGCCGGAAGTGATGTTTGAAGTCACTGATTTAGCGCACCACACTTCTTTTTATTCCGAAAAGCACCGTTTGATTTTTGAAACGATGCTAGAACTTTTCAGTAAGCGCAACCCGACCGATTTGTTGACCGTTTCCGCCCGATTGAAAGAAAAAAATCTATTGGATGAAATCGGAGGCAACACTTACCTCGGCGAGCTCGTCAACTCGGTGCCTTCGGCCGCCAATGCTGCTTACTACGCGCAAATCATCCAAAAAAAGCACATCGCTCGCAACCTGATTGGGGCAGCCGACTTCATCTCCGCTCTTGGTTATGATGAAGCGGAAGAATTGGAGGAGCTTTTGGACCAGGCTCAGAAAAAAATTTACGATGTGACCAATGTTTCCAGCATCCATAAGTTTGTAGAGCTCAAAGAAGAGCTGACCGAAGCTTGGGAACGTTTGGATAAGCTGCATAATTCGGGAGACGGTCTCCGTGGTGTGCCTACCGGTTTTAAGGATATAGATGATAAGCTATCCGGCCTCCAAAAATCAGACCTGATTATACTGGCGGCCCGGCCCAGCGTCGGAAAGACCGCTCTCGCTCTGGATATCGCTCGTCAAGCTGCGGTCTATCACAATGTACCGGTCGGTATTTTCTCTCTGGAAATGAGCTCTCAGCAGTTGGTTGACCGAATGCTCGCTTCTCAGGCCAACGTTAATTCGTGGTTAATAAGAACAGGAAGAGGGCTTAGAGAAGACGACTTTGCCGCTATCCGCCAATCATTGGATGTGCTCTCCAAAGCGCCGATTTATATAGATGACCAACCGGGCAATAATATTTTGAAGATGCGCTCAGTCGCCCGAAGACTGAAAAACGAAAAAGGCTTGGGGCTCATTGTTGTTGATTATCTCCAGCTTATGCTGACCAATAAAAATTATGACTCCATGGTCAACCAAGTGACAGAGATCTCCCGTTCGCTTAAAAATTTGGCGAGAGAATTAGATGTGCCGGTCTTGGCGCTCTCCCAGCTCTCTCGCGCGATTGAACAGCGCGGCGGCAAGCCGAAGCTTTCAGACCTCCGAGATTCCGGCTCCATCGAGCAGGATGCCGATGTGGTCATGTTTATCCACCGCGAGGACAAGGCTAAGAGTACTGAAGAAGCGGAAAAAACCAATATCGCCGAAATTTTGATTGAAAAGCACCGTAACGGCGCCACCGGCAAAGTCGAGCTATTCTTCAACGAAAAGAAAGCTACCTTCCAGCCTCTCGAAAAAGCCGAATTCAGCGGTGTTGAAAGTGAGTTTAGGGAGTTTTAGTAACTCGACACAAATACACGAATGAATGCGAATTTACAAATAAAAGAAAACTTTGCTACTCTTTCTATACTTAGTGTTATTCGTGCAAATTCGTAATTAGTGTCGTGTCATGAATTCTATTGAAAAATTAACCCAAATATTTAGCCAGTTTCCAGGGATCGGGCCGCGGCAGGCCAGGAGGTTTGTTTATTACCTCTTGACCCGGGCCAACGGCACTTTGAACGACCTTGCGGAAAATATAAAAGATTTGAAAAATGATGTGGTGATGTGCAGCGATTGCTACAGATTTTTCGAATTACAACATAAAAATAAGAATTACAATGACGGCCATTGTAAATGTAAAATTTGTGCGGATGAAAACCGAGATCATTCAACTGTAATGCTCGTCCAAAGAGACATTGACTTAGAATCAGTGGAAAAAAATGATGGTTTTAACGGTGTCTACTTTGTCCTAGGCGGCTCAGTGCCGATTTTGGAAAAGGAGCCGGAGAAGAAAATACGCCTTGTCGAACTCAAAAAATTCATCGAGCATAGAATAAGCCCCACTTCGCAAGAAGCTTCCCGGGGCCAGAATAATCTCAAAGAGATTATTCTGGGTGTAAACTGGAATCCAGAAGGAGAGAACACGGGTGATTTTGTGGAGAGATTTTTGAGGCCAATGATTGGAAAAGTGAAGATTTCTCATCTTGGTAAAGGGCTTTCTATGGGCACCGAGCTTGAATACACAGACCCGGAAACTTTAAAGAACGCATTGAAAAATCGAGCTTAATGATTTTTTATTACAATTAAATTTCCAACTTACAATTCTCAATTTTCAATCAATGCTCCAATTCAAAAATTTCTAAAACTTAGAACCTTGAAAATTTAATGAAAATTGGAAATTGATAATTGAAAATTATATGATATGTTAATATCAATATTATGACCATCCAAAAATCATATCCTTACATATTGATAATCGGCAGCATCGTCGGCCTTTTGGCTTCTTTTTTGCTGACTAATACTACAATTGATTTAATCCGCAACCCGGCTGCCCAAGTGCCTTGCAACATCAATCCGTTCGTGAGCTGCACTTCGGTCACTACTGCCTGGCAAGCCGAAGTTTTTGGTTTTATGAATTCCCTGCTCGGCATTACCGCTTTCGCGATGCTTTTTGCGATGGGGCTGATGTTGCTTTTTGGCGGTTCGGACTCGGGGGTCTTGGATAAGCTGAACGGCCAAAACAGGGCCCGCAAGCCTCTATGGCTTTTGGTCAACCTCGGTACTTTGGCGGCAATGATTTTTGTCATGTGGTTTTTCTATCAAAGCGTTTACAATATCGGTTCGCTTTGCGTTTACTGCATGACCACTTGGGCGGTGACTTGGCCGATTTTCCTGTATACGACCATTTGGAATTATAAAGAAAACAACTTCAGCATCATCGGCCTTTCCAAATCCTCTTTTCTTGATTTCGTATCAAAAAATCACGTACCAATTTTGATTGCTTGGTACGCAATCATCACTCTGCTCATAATCTTCCAATTTCGCGACTTCTTCCTTGCCTCGCTGTAGCTTTACTGCGTCCGTTCGTAGCTTTATGCAAAGACGGAGCGAATGCGGATTTGTATTAGGAAATTTTATCAATCTTAACTTTGAAGTATGGTTGGCGGTGCCCGTTGCGTTTGAAGTAACGGCTTTTTTGTTTGTATTTGATGACCATAACCTTGGCGTTGCGGTCGATTTCGAGGAGAGTGCCGGAGACTTTGGCGCCAGCCAAATAAGGAGTGCCAATGTCAGTAGAATCAGTGCCATTGTCAACTAGAAGTACCTTATCAAAAACGACTGAATCCCCTTCTTTATATTCATTATCGGTACCATTAAGTTTTTCGATTTTTATAGTGTCGCCAGCCGCTACTCGGTATTGCTTGCCTCCGGTTTCGATTACGGCAAAGCCGGAATCGCCCTGCGCCTGCCCGAACCCGTCCGTACCGGCACGGGCGGATGACTCGGTCGGGCGGGTAGCTTCGGCGGAGTG
>CAYQIR010000012.1:0-4721 GCA_964417625.1 uncultured Candidatus Saccharibacteria bacterium | reverse complement strand
GTGGCTTTTTTGGCTGCTCCCATAACAGGTACTACTTTACAGGATTTAGCCTTTTTTTGCAAGAAACTAACTTACTTACTGGACAGAGCCTTTTCTTTGCTGGTAGATTTCGTGTTTCAATGTTTGAATCTGGATTTCACCCAAATTTGCCAACTTGTATGATTCGCTGACATTTTCCTCAGGCAGTTCACGTATTTGTTCAACTATGTTCTTTAGCAATTCGTCACGCCTCTGGTTGTCTCCGGCGTAAGAACGATCGCTAAAGCTGATAGCCGTCCACTCATTCAGAAACTCTGTTAATTTTTTAACGCTATAAGGGCCCTCCTTCACCACCTCAACTGCCGGTGTCTTTAGCGCTCCGCTAAAAAATGAAAATTTCATATTTTTATCTGTTAATTTTTAAAATTATTATGATTCGACATCGGGCTTTTCAATTAAAGGGGTTTCAATCTCTACCGCCACTCCGGTAATCCTCGTGATGTCCTTATCTACTTTTTTGAACTCCTTGCCGGAAGCGTTAAAATGATTGACTACTGTTTCTAAAGATGCTCCCAGCTTGCCGTGATAAACCTCGTACTTTTTGAGATGCTCGCCGAGCTCGCCGACCCGCTTGATGATGTCTTTGGCCGTCTCCTCTATTTGCATCGCTTTGAGGCCCTGGAGGACGGTCTGAAGATAGGCCAAGAAGGAAGTCGGCGATACTATAATGACTTTGTATTTGCCGGCGGCTCGCTGGATAAGGTTCTCGGTATCTTCGCTAATTGCGCCGATTTTGTTGATGAGCAGATCATAATAAATTGCCTCGTGCGGGATAAACATAAAGGCGAAGTCCATCGTATTTTCTGCGGGTCGGATATATTTGGAAGTCTCGGTAATGCGCAATTTTAAGTCATTTATAAAGATCTTCTCCAACCGATCTTTTTCAGAAGGATCTTTGGCTTCGGTTAGGCGGTTGTAGTTTTCAAGTGAAAATTTAGAGTCAATGGGAATGATTTTATCTTTTACAAATACTACCGCGTCTACGACTTCGTTGTTTTGAAAAGCATATTGCATCTGGTAATTGCTGGGCGGCAAAACATTTTTGAGCAAAGTTTCCAGATAATATTCGCCCAAAATCCCCCGCTGTTTCGGATTTTTCAAAATATCCTGCAAGTTTTGCAGCTGGTCGGCAAAAGAAACCACTTGCTTGTTGGTCTCATCCAATTTAGTCAATCCTTTGGTCACTTCTCTGATAAGATTGGCCGACTCTCCAAGCTGTGCTCTGACCGACTCGTTCATATGCTTAGTACTCTCGCCAATCTTCGCATCCACGGTGCGGTTGAGCTCATTTATTTGCTGGAGGATTAACTTCAGGCCGGTATCATCAGTTTTGGGCACCTCTTTTTTCCTCAGCAAAGCAAAAATCGCCGCCGCCAGCCCCACTGCCAAAATAATGATAATCACAGTTTGCATATGATTTAGTATAGCAAGAACTAACCCCTTCCCCAACCCCTTCCCCTTAAATTAAGGGGAAGGGGCAAAGGGATAGGATTACTTATAATCTGTGATATTATAAGTTTTCGTAGCTTTTCGTATTTATTCGCATAATTTTCGTATAAAAATGCACGAAAAAATATCAAACGCGATACCGGAGGCAATGCGAGCCAAAGACCAGGTGAGATTGACCACTTTACGGGGAGTTTTGGCGGCTTTTACAAATGAGGCGGTGGCGCTGAAGCGCAAATCTCAAGATAAACTTTCGGACAGCGAGGCCATTGCGGTTATCCGCCGTTTGGTCAAACAAAGGAAAGATTCAATTGAACAATTTGAAAAGGGCGGCAGGAAGGATTTGGCAGACAACGAAAAAGCGGAACTTAAAATTTTGGAAGAATTTTTGCCGGCCCAAATGAGTGAAGACAAAGTAAGGGAAATTGTTTTAAAAAAAGTTGCTGAACTTGGCTCCGACGCTTCGGTCGGAGCGACCAACAAACAAAAGAATGTAGGTTTGTTGGTCGGCGCAGTTATAAAAGAGACCAAAGGCGAAGCCGATGGTGTTATGGTCAAAAAAATCATTGAGGAAATTTTGAATTAAAAACCCAAACAAAATTTTGACTGTTCCTCCCTAAAGGGTTTCCACACAGATCAAAATTTTATTTGGGGTTTTGATTTAGCAAAACTATTTTATAACCTTTGCAATTTTCTCAACCACCCCCTTATCAAACGGGCTTGGAATTATTTTTTCGGTGGTTGGTTTTTTGACGCAGGAAGCGAGAGCTTCGGCCGCTTTGACGAACATTCTATTTTCAAATTGTTTAATTTTATTTTTGAGCGCGCCTTTGAAGATGCCGGGGAAAGCGAGAGCGTTGTTGACCTGATTAGGGTAATCGCTCCGGCCGCTCGCGACGATGAAAGCACCTGTGTTCTTGGCATCCTCTACGCTAATCTCCGGCTCTGGATTGGCGAGAGCAAAGATAATCGGTTTCGGGTTCATCGTTTTTACCATTTCTTTGGTTAACGTTTTGGCTTTGCTGACTCCGATGAAAATATCAGCGCCGACCAGGGCATCCGCCAAAAGGCCTTTCACATTTTCTTTGTTGGTAAGCTCGGCAAATTTTTGTTTTTCATTATTCAAGTCTCCTCGCCCGATATAGATAACGCCTTTGCTGTCATTCAAAATAATATTTTTGAAACCATATTCCAAAAGAAGTTCGGTCACCGCAATGCCCGCCGAACCAGCGCCGTTTATTACGATTTTTACTTGATTTATTCCGTTTCGAAACTTATCGGAATGGGATAATTTTTCTCCCCCCCTCCCCTTTGGGGAGGGGGTAGGGGGTGGGGTGGGTCTTATCCTAAGAGCATTGATGAGTCCTGCTAGTACCACCACCGCCGTCCCATGCTGATCATCGTGCATTACGGGTATTGGCAACTCCTTCCTTAGTCTGGATTCTATAGAGAAACATCGCGGAGCAGAAATATCCTCAAGGTTGATAGCGCCAAACATTGGCGAGATGGCTTTGATGACCGCCACAATCTCGTCTTCGTTCTGGGTGTTGAGGCAGAGAGGAAAAGCGTCAATGCCGGCAAACTTTTTGAACAAAGCCGCTTTGCCTTCCATCACAGGGATTGCTGCATGCGCTCCCAAATTGCCAAGCCCCAATATAGCGCTGCCGTCTGTCACGATTGCCACCAAATTATTTTTGATTGTATATTTCCCTACGCTTTTTGGATTCCTGGCGATTTCCCGGCTCACTTCGGCAACTCCCGGCGAATAGGCGAAAGCCAAATCTTTTTTATCCCTAATCGGCATCTTGAGCGCGATTTCTATTTTACCGCCGTATTTTTTGTGTAATTTTAAGGACTCTTTATAGATGTTTTTTTTAGCCATATCTTTATTTTATTATCTAATACTATCTTTTATCGTATGTTCTCCGACTCTGGTGCGGACGATTGATAAAGTCGTCGCGCCGATGCCGAGAGTCTTGCCAAGGTCATTAACTATAGCACGGATGTAAGTGCCGCTCGAAACGTGGGCGCTGAACCGCCCTAAGAATATTTTGTCGTCTTTGGATCCTGTCAACACTTTGTTCCATAAAATCAGCGTTTCGGCTTGCCTGAAATCCCCTTTGACTTTGGAAATGTCCATGAGCAGTCGGCCAAAAAGCTCTTTGGGTTTGAGCTCGTCCAGCCCTTTGAACCGCATTTTATAAATGGTGATTTTTTTAACCTCATCCCCATCCCCTCTCCTAGAAGGAGGAGAGGGGGGAGGAAGGGAAGGAGAGATAATATCTTCCTCTGATTCCCCCTCTCCTTTGGGGAGGGGGTTAGGGGGTGGGGCTTGTTTCCTTTTCGCAATCATTTTGGAAGAAAATTCCGGATATTTTTGTTCCCTTTCTCCATCGTAAACTTCGCATAGCTTCATCAAATCCAATTCATTAATATTGCTCACTTTTTCTACCCGCAAAATTTTGCCAAGCACATCATAAGTATCGGTAGCAAAACCGAACAGAGTAATAAAATCATATTCTTTATCCAAATCAAAAAACTCTTCACGCCGTGCTTGAGTCGTGTCTTCGCCGCTGCCTACGAGCAACACCCCTTCGGCCATCGGGTCAAGCCGTCCTAAATAGGTAAATTTCTTTCCCTTTAAATCAGGGTGATCGGCAATAAATCTTTGGATGCGCTCTAACGGCGTTTCGCCTCGTTGTTTGTAGAGGTTGTAGATCATTTAAGTAGGTATTAGTTCTTAGATTATAGATGATAGTAAGACAAAGTCAAACAATCCTTATTTTAAGCCATATTTTAGAATTTAGATAAAGAAAATGAAAAACTACTTGACAAATTCTGTAGGTATGATATGCTATATACATGATGTTCTTTTGTTATTCGGCGGGCGGAGTGATCCGTCTAGAATTATAGGTCTGTCACTCCCCTGGTTACCAGAGTGACGAGCAGCGGGTAGGCCTGGACAACCCACCCGTTGTGGCGAAGCGGTCCAAGATAGGGAGCTGGCTCTTTACTAAAACGATTTGGAGCACTCCCGAAAAGAATCTTTTCAAGGAGCCACTTTGAGGAAAAAGTTGTACTAGAGGGACCCGATAAACCTCAGGAAAAGACGGGCCGGTCGCTAGAACCGTGGAACTGAACCCTAGCAAGCTGCAGAATGTCGCGAGACATGCTGCAGTTTTTATAGTCTCCTAAACCCCGCCCGAAACTTCCACGAACGCTCGTCTCTGCCCGAA
>CAYQIR010000011.1:0-19959 GCA_964417625.1 uncultured Candidatus Saccharibacteria bacterium | reverse complement strand
ATTTCATAACACTTGATATTCTATCAAGTGTTGCAATTACTTATTGAACTGGCTTTGGTCTCTACAATAATTTCCTATACTTGCAATACTCGCATTTGTCGTCGTCGCAAGGGATAGTGAGGAGAGTGCCGGACCAGACGGTTTCGAGGAGGGTTGTGACTTCGCTTTTTACTCTATCAATATCCGATTTTTGAATAGGCACTGATATGGTCGGGCAGTCGCCTCCGCCGGGCTTCGGCGAACCAAGGCCTCCTTTGCTATGGGGTTTGACGAAAACCAGCGCTGGTTCAATCACTTTATTTTTAAATTTGTTGTTTCCCTCCAAAAGCATTTTATAAAAAATCAGCTGGCGGAAGTAATTGCCGTCACTGCTTTGAGTCTCTCCCTTTATTGCATTCACACTCATCGCTTCGCGAGTTTTGTAATCATAGACCAATATTTTGTTCTCATGCTTGCCCGTCGTAGCTTTAGCGAAGTTGGGTTCAATCATCGCATCGAGTTTGCCATGGATCATTATCTCTATCTCTTTTCCGTCAAAAATAAATTTGAAAGGCGTCTCCACCCAGCTTTCGGTTGAAATATTGCCGGTTTGCGAGAAATGTTCCTGGAGCGCTTTAGCGACTATCGGAGCATTGGTCAAAAGCTCTTCCAAGATCGCCTCTCTCTCAAATCGTGCCAGGAGAGAACGCTTGAAATAATCTTTGACTGAGGTCTCGATAATGTCGCGTATCTCTTTCTCCCCTCTCCTGCTTCTAGGAGAGGGGCTGGGGGTGAGGTTATTCCAAACATTCGCAAGCGCTTCGTGCATAGCGTTGCCTTTCTCGGAACTCGGGCTTGGCGCCTCGGGGATTTTAAGGATGCTTTTGTAATAAAAGTCGCTGGGGCAATCCATAAAGTGATTAAGGGCGGTGACCGAAAGGCCTTTTTCCAAGAGTACTTGTTTCGCATATTCTATTTCGGCCATCATCTGGCTGGCTTTTTTGTCGGCCAGATTTTTTGATTTTAGCAGCGCCCTCATTTCTGAAATTTGAGTTTGGGCAATTAAATTTGAATCGAGCTCGTCTAGGAAGCGGAGCGGAGTGAGCCCCTTGCCCAGGCCATCAGCCAAAGAATAACTTAACATCACATGTTGGCGGGCGCGGGTGAGGGCAACATAAAAGAGCCGGCGGTCATCCCTCACATCATCTTCCTCGCCTTTTTCTTTGGGTAGGACAAAATACGAGCCGCGGCTTTTCCTTATCCAAGACTCTTCGGTTGCATATGGCAAAAATACATAATCAAATTCGAGCCCTTTGGAGCCGTGCGCAGTCATAATCGTAATTTGCGAATCGGTTTGACCGGCTTGCAGTTTGATGGTTTTGCGCTCAGCCAATTTTTTATAATCCAATAATTCTTGTATCAAAAGTCTCGGGCTCTCGATATTTTTGGCTCTGATGAGGTCTTCGGCGAGCGCGATTATGCCTCGCCAGATTTCCATCGCTAGAGGGCTTTTGACAGCAACTTCGGTAAACCCAGAAACCTCTGCAGCCAATGTCAGGTATTCAATCGTGCCGGAATCAGCAATCGCTTTTTGGAGATTCGGAATATCGGGAATTGTTGCCGTTATCTCAGTCAGGTTGTCAGCTCGCGCCCACTTTATCATTTGGGCCTGCTCGGCAAATTCCAAATGCCACAATCCTCCGGCAAATGTGAGACCTAAGCTTTCGGTATTGCTTGGGTCGGCCAAAAATTCCAAAAGCGCAAAATAAAGTAATCCGACCGGATGGGCGAAAATGTTGGCTCCCCTCTCCGCTGTCGCCGGAATGCCGGTTTGCTCAAGCAGGGCAAAAATCCTCCCCACTTCGTTATTGGTGCGGACGATAATCGCGACAGAATCATCCGGCTTGTCTTTGATTAAAGTTTGTAATTTTTCAACCAGATGATTTTCTTCTACCTCAATATTTTTGGCTATGATGAGGTCCAGTGGCTTTTCTTTTACTTTGCCGCCGGACTTCAATTTGACCCTGAGATTTTGGTGTTCACTCCCCTCATAATTCCGTTCTATCATGCCGAAAGCATTATCCAGGATATACTGATGAGAGCGATAATTGTCGGTGAGGGATATGACTTTCATCTGGCTCCAGATTTGTTGGAAGTTCAAGAAGTTAGCGACCGAAGCGCCTTGGAAGCGGTAGATAGCCTGCTTCTCATCACCGACGACAAAAAGATTGGGAGATTCGAAGAAGTCAGCGATAGTCCGGACCAAGAGATTTTGAGCGTCATTGGTGTCCTGATGTTCATCAAGCAGTATGTACAAAAACTTTTCCTGTAGGATTTGCAGTAGTAGTTTATCTTGCCGGAGAGCTTGCAGGAGCTCAAAGATAAGGTCGTCAAAATCTATTTTTCTTTCTTCTTTTTTCCGGTTTTCATATGCTTCATACGCGTCCGCAAAAATCAGAGTTCGTTCGCATTTCTCAATGCGCTTCAGAGCCTCGCCTTTGAGCTGGCCTTTGGTGGCGCCTCGGCTGGAAATCGAATCGGGGTCATTTTTGACACGATCTATCTCCTCTCTGGCAAAACTTCTGAGCATTTCTGGTGTCCAGGCTTCTTGTTTGGCGTCGCTCACTGTTCCTACGATTTTGGGGATATAAAAATCCGGCTCGCCCAGAGGTCGGAGCTTGCGAAACTTTTCTTGTTTCAAAATATCGCGGAGCAGCGATTCGGTCTCTACTTCGGTAATCTGTTTGGAACGGGCAAGATGCGGGAAATGATCTTGAAATTCAGCAATCACAGAAGCAGCGAAGCTGTGAAATGTATGAATTGGTACTTGAAGGGCGGTCTCGCCGATAATTTCTTGAAGCTTCCGGCGCATCGCTTTGGCGCCGGCATCGGTAAAAGTGAGCGCCAAAATCCCCGAAGGCGGAGTGTCGGTTTTGAGCAAAATATTGGCGATCCGCAAAGTGAGAATAGTGGTCTTGCCCGTCCCGGGACCGGCGATGACCATGACTGGCCCTTCTATCGTATCCACCGCCTCCTTTTGTTTCTGATTTAGCCTTTTGTATTCTTCTTTGAATTTTTGGGTAATCATGGGGATATATTAGCATAAGAACTCACCCCGCTATCCCCTACCTTGCTTTACAGATTAAAATGTTATATAATAGGTAAAGAGAGGTGCGATCATGATGAGGATTTTTCTGAGAGATTTGGTCAGAGAATCCGTTGACAATCTCTGGCTTTGGTTTACGGATCAGAAGATCGATGATTTGGAGGATGAACTCAACTCGGATGTCGATCTATCTGACTGCCGCAATCTGCGCATCCAATTGGACGCGCAAAAAAAGAAGCGCACAGAAATCACTTGGCGTATTACGGTACGGTATGTGCGGAATCATCCCCGAATGGTGGTGACCCACTGATGTTCAAGTCGGACGTTATTCCGTTGGCCCGAGGAGTCTGCTCTGTTTAGAGCTAAGACTTCTCGGGCTGTTTGTTTTGATAACTCATCTCCTACCCTTCTCCCCGAAGAAGAACAAGTTCGGAGCGGGGCACGCTTACAACAAGAAAATGGAGCCAAACCCAAAAATAAAATTACACTCTGCTACGATCGTATATTCTACTGTAATTTTTTTCTACACCAATTTCTCACGGTCGTAGATTTGTGATGTATGGCTAGTTCTAAAACAAAATCCGCCCTCCAACGGATCTTGTCCGTGAGGGCGGTGCTTCGGTCACTTCTTTCTCTTGACGATGACGAGATAACTGTCGACCGGTCGACCATTGTGTCTTTGTTGAACACAGGTTTTGACCTTCCAACTGATACTCCTCTCAGTTTTCAATCGAATAATCTGCCCAGGTTTTGGTGGCTCTGGTTCATCGTTAGCAAACAGACCGAGCCACTTTCCTTGAACAGAGCCTTCAAAGATGTCTAGCATCATGATGCCTCCTGTATTTTTGCTCGCCAGAAATTCTAGGTGGTGAGCATGTGTTCGATCCTTCCTTTCAGCCGTAAGATTTCTTCGGCTTCTTTTCTTTCGTTCTCTCGTTCGGACGGGCCAGCAAAGGTCTGGTAAATAACACTTTGCGAACGGCCCACAGCTTTTCTTTCTAGCTCTTTAATCCTAGCGAGAACCATCTGTGCTTCGGTGTGTTTTTGCTCGGGCGTCAGTTGTTTGGATCTCGGCATCTTACAAGGAACCCCTTTCTGGGAAACTCCCACCGCAACACTTAAATTTTGAATCCTTCGATTTAACTCAGGATAAAGTGCTCTGATGGAAGCCCCGCGATGTTTTGCGGGGCCTGTATACCTAGCGACGAAAGCTGTCCCAAAGAGATGGCGCACCAAACGGCGGCTCCTTCTTCCACTTGATCGTCTTCCGGTTTGTAATCCAGTGAGGACGATCGGGACGACCAAAGCCACAACCATCGAAATCTGGTGCGAGGCCGCAAGTATTCCTCGGTTGCTCAACTTTTCCTTCGCGGAAGAACTTCCGCGCGAGTCGAGATGCCTTGCCACGAATCTCTCGTGGCCAGCGATACTTTCGGTATTCCTTGAGGAGCTTTTCGATCTCCTCTTGATTGCTGGCCAATGTGCCTGCGATAATGATTTTTACATCCTTCGGGTCCACCTTTCCCTCAGCCATTTCTTCACAGCATTTGCTGAGGCTCAAACCGATCAATTTAGGTCTTGCCATGTTAATCTCCTTTAGAGGTTAGAGGTGGGGTGTTTGAACACCCTTGCTCCTGAGTCTAAGAAGACCAACGCGTTACTGCAGAGGTGTTCGTTGAAAGAAAATAAACAGCTTCGCTACGTCATGATAAAGAACTCCTTTCTCCTGAATTTCATATCACCAATAGATATCGTGCCAGTGTTCTTCCACTTCAGTTGCCCCCGTGGGAATGCGGCCGATTGCAACACCGGCCTCGATCAGTTGCTCGGGATGATTGGCTAACCACTGCTTGACCCACGGACTGAAGAACACCTTTCTGGCTTCAATCCATTCGTCTTCACAGTTGTCATCGATGCCAACGGACCCGATCCATCGGCTGAGGATGGTAAGTCGATACTTACCGAGTCCTTTGTCGACGGCCAGAGCAAACAAAAACGGTTGCTCGGCTTTGGGACCGCTGATTGCCAGCGCCACCACCTTGAACTTGCGATGATTGACGTGGGTTACAATTTCAACTGGTTTGTCCAAGAGGACGAAATCCAAACACTTTTCGAAATTCGGAAGAGTCATAATGACTCCTTCTCTCACTGGTTTGATTTTGCCCATCCAGCAAGCTAAACAAGGGCGTGTTATTTCTGTACGTAAGGGTAGCAAAATCATTCTCATTTGTCAATGATTTTTTGGGTTTGTAAATAGAAGGCAAATAAGCCTTAAAATAAGGACAATAAGGGCTCAAGACTATGGGGTTAACGGCTCAAATACCGGTGTTTGAGCCGTTAGGTTTTGGGGGTATAAGAATGATTATTGTTCCCCTTGTTCCTCCCCCTCTTAAGGTAAGAGGGGTTGGGGGTGATATGAAATTATAAGAAATGCTGCAATCTCTTGGTTTTGTCGTGTTGGCGCATTTTTTCCAGGGCTTTGGCTTCGATTTGGCGGATGCGCTCGCGGGTAACGCCGAACTCTTTGCCGACGTCTTCAAGAGTATGATAAACACCGTCCACTAGTCCATTGCGCATTTCAATAATTTTTCTTTCTTTGGGCGGTAAGTCGTTTAAGATTTCGCCCAGCTGATCGCGGATGATGCGGCGGTTTGATTCCTGATCGGGGGCGATAATTTTGTCGTCTGCCAAAAAGTCGCCGAGAGTCGATTTGCTGTCGTCCTCATCTCCCACCGGAGTCTCGAGCGATACTGTGCCCTGGTCAATCTTTTCAATCATATAAATTTTTTCCGGCTCTAGGCCCATCTCGATAGCGATTTCTTCTGGCAATGGGTCGCGGCCCAAATCTTGGGAAAGCCGGCGTACTACCTGTTTGTATTTGGCGATGGTTTCAACCATATGCACCGGCACGCGGATAGTGCGAGACTGGTCGGCGAGGGCGCGAGTGATAGCTTGCCTAATCCACCAAGTGGCATAGGTAGAAAATTTGTAGCCTTTGGTGTAATCAAATTTATCAACCGCTTTGAAAAGACCCAAGTTGCCTTCTTGGATGAGGTCAAGGAGTGTCAGATCGGAGCTGCGGCCGACGTATTTTTTGGCGATAGAAACCACCAAGCGCAAGTTGGCTTTGGCCAAAATGTTGCGGGCCTCGGCGTCTTTATTTAAAATTCTTTTGGCGAGCTCCTTTTCTTGAGAACCGGAAATGAGAGAGTGCTGGCCGATCTCCTTGAGATACATCTGGATGGAGTCGTATGAAGCGTCTTCTTTGAGGAAATCTTTATCTTTGCCGTTCAGGGTATCATCCAATAATCTGCCACCCTCCAAAATGTCAATGCCGGCCACCGCGGCTTCCTCGTATATTTTTTCCAACAGCAAAATATCGTTCTCAATATTCGGAAATTCCTTGATGATCTCGTCGTAGGTGATGAAGCCTCGCTCTCGCCCTTTGTTGATCAGTTTGGCTTTTTTGATCTCCGTCTCGGGCGTTGATTTTTTAGCTTCTCTTTTTGCCGTCTTTTTAACAGTCTTGGCTTTTTTCTTTTTGGCAGGCAATTTTGCTTTCTTTATTTTTCTGAGCCTGGCACTCTTTATCTTTTTATATTTGGCTTTATTTGTTTTTTTATCCATATTTTTAATAAGTTATTATTTTAGTTTAAATCTTTGATGCGCTTCTGGATTCTTTCAAATTCCGCCTTGGCTTCCTTCTCCTCTTCTTTCGACAAATCTTCGTCATCCAATAAAATGGTTATCTCCTGAAGTTTTTGCTTTAAATTTTTTAACTCAATTCTCCTTGAAATATCTTCACTGGCTTTTTCCTTATCGATTTGCAAACCATATCTCTCCGCTTCAAACATCAAAGCCTCTTTTTCGTCCCTGTAATTGTCGGATATTTTTGTAATTTCAAATCTTTCAATCTTTCCTTCCTTTAATCTTTCAATTTTGCTTATGTCGGCCCAAACCGCTTCCTCCGGCACCCTTATCTTCAAAGCAATTTTTTTTACAAACTGGGATTTTTCCATCTCGCTTCTCAAAAGGGCTACCCCCGGCAAAACGTTTTTGGAAACCTCTTTAGTCATCTCTCGAGCTGTTTTTTTAGCCAAAGCTTTTTCCAAAGCAAAATCCAAAAAATGGACCGCTTCCCGGAGAGCCTTTTTCCAGCTTTCCGGATCTTTTTTTGCTACCGAGGCCGGGTCCTCCCCCGCTTGGAGAGAAGCGATTTTGACTTCCATCCCGAGAATTAGCGCGAGCTCGGCGGCTTTGCTTGCCGCCTTTTCTCCGGCTGGGTCGGAATCGTAAGCGATAATCACCCGGTTGGAAAGTTTCTGGATTTTTCGGAGGTGTAATTCGGTCAAGGCGGTGCCGGAAGACGCCACAGTGTTCAAAACTCCGGCTTGATGGGACATCACCAAATCCATCTGGCCTTCCACCAAAACCGTATAGTCCAATTTCCGGATATATTGCTTTGCAATATGGAAACCGTGCAAGACCTCCGATTTGTAAAACAACTTCGTTTCCGGTGAATTCAGGTATTTTGGAGTCTTTTCATCCTCCTTCATTGCTCGTCCGGAAAAAGCGATTACTCTGCCGGAATTATCGCAAATCGGAAACATAATCCGGTTTCTGAAAGTGTCGTAATACTTGTTTTCACCCGGCACTTTTTTGATTAGGCCGGCGCCGATCATCTCTTCCTTGGAAAACTTTTTTGACAGCAAATACTCGTAAAGGCCCCGCCACCCGTCTCTTGCAAACCCGAGCCGCCACTTTTTAACAGATTCTTCATTTAAGCCTCTTTTTTTTAGGTAGCTTTCGGACGACTGATCAAGGGCCAACTGTTCCTCATACATTTTGGCCGCGGTTTCCATTATTTCAAACAACCTGTCTTTTTCTTCCGGCCGGTCTTCCTTGTTAGAGCTCTTGAGCTCAATGCCGGCTTTGTCGGCCAAAACTTTCAAAGCTCCCTTGAAATCCAGTCCTTCGAACTTTTCTATGAAAGAAAATATATCCCCTTTTTCCTGACAGCCGAAGCAGTAAAAGCTCTGGCGGGCCGGGGAGACGAAGAACGAAGCAGTTTTCTCATTGTGGAACGGGCATCGGGCCTTAAAGTTTATCCCCGCCTTTTCCAGCTTGATATAGCCCGATATCACCTCCACGATGTCCAGTTTTTCTTTTATTTGTTCTACGTTTGAAGACATTTTTTTATTCACACAATTACTTGACAAGTGACACTCATTTTGCTAGCATAATATTACAAAAACCTGTACTCCGAACTGTCGCCGGACGGCGGCGTGTCTGGGACAACCAGAATAGGATCGTGGTTGAAAATAGCCCTTCGGGGTTGTTTTTTGTTATTTGAATTTCCATTCGTCTTTTATATGGCTTAAAATTATATTTTTAAACTTGCAATTATCAAGTTTTTCTTTCTCGTACGATCTATGTATGCTCCCTGCAACCATATCTGCCATTTGTATCAGAACATTCGTTTTAGAATCAACCAATCTGCAATTTTTGATGATTTTTCGATTTTCAGTGTTTAAATGCTTTCTTTGAATATCACAAGCGCTATGACAAAATATTTGCTTGAACCTTTTTCAAATTTGAACCCAGGATCACCAGAATCATCAATGAAAACAAGCATAATTTTTAATATTTCAATTTCCTTTATCGAGTTCCTTCTGCAGTTCTTCAATCATTTTGTGCTTTTCGCTGCCTTTGAATCCTGAGCCGGCCGGTATCAGACGGCCGATGATGACGTTTTCTTTGAGGCCCATAAGCTCATCCTCGGTCCCTCGCAGGGCATTTTGGATGAGCATTCGGGTAGTATGCTGGAATGACGCGGAAGAAAGGAAGCTCTTTCTGGACAAAGAGACTTCGGTGATGCCGAGCAGCAGCGCTTCCGCCTTGGCTTCCTCTTTGTCGACCTCTTTGGCAGCTTCATTTTCTATAAGCAAGTCGCTCTGAGGCACGATGTCGCCCTGGGAGAATTTAGTATTGCCCGGAGTTTTGATTTTCCTTCTTGAGAACATCTGTTTGATGATAACCTCTATGTGCTTCCTAGAAACCGGCTCTCCCTGCAGTTCGTAAATCTTGGTAATTTCGTGAATGATATAGTTTTGAGTTTTTTCTTTACCGGCGTATTTGAACAGTTCATCCAAATCTGCCGAACCGTCGGTAAGAAAATCGCCTTTTTCTACTTTGTCTCCGACTTTGACCAAAACCACTCGGTGGTAATTGACCGGATATTCGGTGTTGCCTTTCAGCTTGGCGCCCTTTCCACCGGCTGCTTTTTCGCCGCCCGCCCGCCCACGCGGTTCGGACGGGTCTTCCGGTAATAGCATAATGACTTTGTCTTTGCCTTCCACTTTGATTTCGCTGACAATACCGCTGATCTTGGCGACCACGGCCGGATTTTTAGGCGTCCTATTTTCAAACACTTCTTCAACACGAGGCAAACCGGAAGTGATGTCGCCACCAACCGAAGCGGTACCGCCGGCGTGGAAGGTGCGCATAGTGAGCTGGGTGCCCGGTTCGCCGATCGCCTGGGCGGCGACGGTGCCGACTGCTTCTCCGAGGCCAATGATTTTATTTTTACCAAGATCCGCGCCGTAGCAGTGGATACAGATGCCATCCAGAGTTTTACAGGTGAGCGGCGACCTGACAGTGACATTTTCTACGCCAGCCGTTTCTATTTGGGCGGCATCATCGCGGGTCAAGAAGTGATTCCGCTTGAAC
This sequence comes from uncultured Candidatus Saccharibacteria bacterium, assembly GCA_964417625.1. GTDB lineage: Bacteria > Patescibacteriota > Minisyncoccia > Phycocordibacterales > WO2-35-19 > CAYQIR01. The sequence continues at coordinate 10,145 of CAYQIR010000011.1, read as the reverse complement.
AGCATCTTACCCTCTTTATCTTTCACTTCTTCTGCTAAAAATCTGCCTTTGGCGATCTTCCCGATGGAGATTTCCATACCGGAAGCGGTGATCCTGGACAATATGATGCCGTCTTTGCTACCGCAATCTTCCTCGGAAATGAGGCAATCTTGGGCAACATCGAATAGCTTGCGGGTCAGGTAACCGGCCTTGGCGGTGTTGAGAGCGGTATCGGAGAGTCCTTTGCGGGCGCCGTGAGTGGTGATGAAATATTCAATCGGAGTCAGCCCCTCCTTGTAGGAAGAAATGATCGGGAAATCTATAGTTTCGCCTTGAGTGTTGACAATAAGACCTTTCATGCCGGCCATCTGGGTCAGCTGGCCGATGGAACCTCTTGCTTCCGATTTCACCAAATCGTAAACCGAACCGCTTTTATCCATCGCTTCTTGCATGGATTTTTGGATCTCGTCTTTGGCTTCGGTCCAGCGCTCTATATTTTTGGTTCTCTTCTCGTTGTAAGAGAGCAGGCCGGCATCATACTGTTCTTGAATCAAAGCCACTTTTTCTTTGGCTTTCTCTATAATCTCGTATTTATTTTTCGGCAATATTAACTCCTTGATGCTCCAAGTGATGCCGGATAGAGTAGCGTAACGGAAGCCGAATTCCTTGATGCGATCCATGATGCCGGGGATTGATTCGATACCGTAATGCTGGATCAAGTCGTCAATAATGCCGGACATTTTTTTCTTGTTGATTTCGGCATTGATGTAAGGATAATCGGAGGGTAGTACCGAATTAAACAACAACCGGCCGACACTGGTTTCAAACAGTTCGCCGTTGAACTTTGCGTATTTCGGCGAATCGGTGCCGAGGACTTTGATCTTGGCGCGCAAGCTCACCAAATCGAAATCGCGGGCGGTAATCGCTTTGTTGGGACTATCAAAAATCATACCCTCCCCCTTTTCCCCCGCTACGTCCTTAGTCATCCAATAACAACCGAGGATGATATCCAACAATTTATTGGAAATGGTCGGGTCGCCCGAGCCCGGCTTCAAAATATTTTTGTCCGAAGCCATGATCATCTTGGCTTCCATCTGGGCTTCCGGAGAAAGCGGGACGTGGACAGCCATCTGGTCGCCGTCGAAGTCAGCATTGAAAGCGTTGCATACCAAAGGATGCACTTGGATAGCGTTGCCTTCGATAAGGATGGGTTTGAAAGCCTGAATACCGAGGCGGTGCAAAGTCGGGGCTCGGTTTAAGAGAACATACCTGTTTTTGATAACCTCTTCCAAAATCGCCCAGACTTCCGGTATCTTGTCGTCAATCAAACGGCTGGCGCCTCTCACATTGTAAGCCAGCTCTTGTTTTAAGAGATCGGCAATGACAAACGGCTTGAAGAGCTCCAGTGCCATATGCTTCGGCAGGCCGCACTGGTTGAGCTTAAGCTCCGGGCCGACTACGATGACGGAGCGGCCTGAATAGTCCACGCGCTTGCCCAAAAGGTTTTGGCGGAAAAGACCGCGTTTGCCTTTCAGGTTGTCGGCTAGCGATTTGAGGTCCCTGGTTTTGCTCGCCTGAGAAAGGGCTTGCTGGCTGTTGTTGTGCCTGATGGAATTGTCGATGAGCGCATCTACTGCTTCCTGCAAAATTCTTTTTTCATTGCGCAAAATAACGTCCGGCGCGCTGATCTCTTTCAGTTTTTTCAAGCGGTTGTTGCGGTTAATGACTCTCCGGTAAAGGTCGTTTACATCCGAAGAAGCATAACGGCCCCCGTCCAAGGGGACCATCGGCCGCATAGCTGGAGGAATTACCGGGATGCGAGTAAGGAACATCCACTCCGGTCTGGTATTGGAGCGAATCATGGTCTGAATCAAAGAAAGGCGCTTGGCAATTTTGACCGACTCTATGGATTTGGATTTTTCAAGCTCTTCCTTTACTTTCGTTTCCAGTTTGTGTAAATCAATGTTTCTAAAAATGTTATAAATAGCTTCGGCGCCGATCTCCGCTTCAAAAAAGGTGCCATAGTCGCGGGAATATTTGTGGTAAGCAACCTCATCAATTACCCGCCCTTCGGCGATGCTCTCTATTTCTCTCTTTCTCTGAAGAAGCGATTCCTTGAGCTCGTCTTTTTGTTTCTCTTCGGTTAGATTTTTGACGCGCGATTTATACTCGGCATCCAAGTCCTTTAAGATGCCCTGCTTTTCTTCCATTGAAACTTTCGTGATTATATAGCCGGCGAAGTAAATCACCTTCTCCACATCTGAAGAAGTGGTGCCCAAGATAAGAGCAATACGGGAAGGCATGCTCTTCAAAAACCAGATATGGGAAACCGGAGCGCACAAATCAATGTGGCCCATTCTTTCGCGCCGGACAATGGAGCGGGTGATCTCTACCCCGCATTTTTCACAGACGATTCCCTTATAGCGGATGCCTTTATACTTGCCGCAATAACATTCGTAATCTCGGTCCGGGCCGAATATCTTCTCATCAAAAAGGCCGTGGCGCTCGCTGCGCTGGGTGCGGTAGTTGATGGTTTCCGGCTTGGTGACTTCGCCGAAGGACCAGTCTTTTATTTCATCCGGCGAGGCGAGCGAAAGCTTCATCAAGTCAAAATCGGTGTTGAGGCTTTGAATTTTGTTGTTCATATCTTTATAAATTATTTGGCTCGCTCTCTGTTAATTTTTTGTCGGCTCTAATGAGCTCAACGTTCAAAGCCAAGCCGCGCAAGTTACTGACTAATACGTTGAAGGCGGCCGGCAAGTTTTCGCTTCTAATCCTTTCTCCTTTGACAATGGCGTCAAAGGCGGCGCTTCGGCCCACAATATCATCCGACTTGATAGTGAGCATCTCGCGCAGGGTGTAAGCCACGCCGTGGCCAAGGAGTGCCCAGACTTCCATTTCGCCAAATCGCTGACCTCCGCCTTGAGCTTTGCCGCCCAAAGGCTGTTGCGTGATGAGGGAATATGGTCCGATTGAACGCATGTGGATCTTGTCTTCTACCATGTGGTCGAGTTTGAGAATATACATGTAGCCGACAGCGGTCTCTTGTTTGAAAGCTTCGCCGGTTCGGCCGTCATAAAGTTGCATCTTGCCGTTTTCGTTCCAGCCGGCTTTTTTGAGTTCTTCGGCAACCTCCTCTCCGGTTGCTCCGGCGAACGGAGGCACGATAGCCTGGTAGCCGAGAGTTTTGGCAGCAAGCCCTAAGTGCATTTCTAAAATCTGGCCAAGGTTCATACGGGAAGGCACGCCAAGCGGTGTTAGTATGATGTCTATCGGAGTGCCGTCCTGCATGTAAGGCATGTCTTCAATCGGCAATATTTTTGAAATGACGCCTTTGTTGCCGTGGCGTCCGGCCAATTTGTCGCCGACCGAAACGTTTCGGATTTGAGCGATTTCAATATGGATTCTTTTGATGATGCCGGACTCGAGCCTGTCGCCTTGTTCGCGGCTGAAGACCTGGACGTTGATGATTCGCCCCTTCTTGCCACCCTCCACTCGTTTGGAGGTGTCTTTGATGTCGCGGGCTTTTTCGCCGAAGAGCGAGCGGAGCAGTCTTTCTTCCGGAGTGAGCTGGCTCTCCCCTTTTGGCGTGATTTTGCCGACCAGGATGTCGCCCGGATTGACTTCGGCGCCGATGCGGATAATGCCGTCTTCGGCCAAGTTTTTGAGTTTGGCTTCGCCGACGTTCGGGATGTCGCAAGTAGTCATTTCCGGCCCCAGTTTAGTTTCGCGGACGTTCACTACCACTTCGTCGATGTGGACGGTGGTAAATTTATTTTCTTTAATCAATCTTTCCGAAAGGATAATGGCGTCTTCGTAGTTGGACCCGGACCAGGAAAGGAAGGCAATCAAAATGTTTTGGCCCAAAGCCATCTCGCCATGAACGCTTGTCAGAGTGTCAGCCAGGCAATCGCCTTGTTTGACTTTATCTCCAATATTGACGATTGGCCTCTGGTGGAAACAGGTAGCGCTGTTGGTTTTGGCGAAGTTGATCAGTCGGTATGAGATTTTTTCACCCTTACCATCGGTAGTTTCAATTTTATTTCCATCCACTTTGGAAACGGTCCCGTCGCGCATGGCGATTATGAGACGGCCGGTATCTTTCATAGCCGGGCCTTCGATGCCGGTAGCGACCAAAGGCGCTTCCGGTTCAATGCATGGGGTGGCCTGCTTCTGCATGTTGGAACCCATTAGCGCTCGGTTGGCGTCATCATGGTTCAGGAATGGAATCATGGAAGTGGCGATAGAGAACGCTTGGTTGGTAGCCACATCTATATAATCAACTTTATTTTTGGCGACCAATCCCGGTTGGCCGTTGATGCGGGCTTCTACCACTTCTTCAGTGATGTGGCCTTTTTCATCGAGCGGGATAGCAGCGTGAGCGATAGCAAATTTTTCTTCTTCCAGAGCATTCAAGTATTCTATCTCGTCGGTTACCACGCCGTGTTTGACTTTGACATACGGAGTCTCAATCATGCCGAATTCGTTGATGCGGGCGTAAAGCGCCAAGTGCAAAATCAAACCGATATTCGGGCCTTCTGGAGTATGGATCGGGCAGAGTCGGCCGTAGTGCGATGGATGCACATCGCGGACTTCAAAACCGGCACGGCTACGGTTCAAACCGCCGGGACCAAGCGCAGAGAGCAAACGTAAATGTTCGATTTCAGCCAAAGCATTTTCCTGGCTCATAAACTGCGAGAGCTGGTTGGTAGTGAAAAATTCTTTGAGCCGGGCCTGCAGGGGCTTGGGCATGATGAATTGAATCGGCAAGGTGACGTCGGTATCAACGGTGGACATGCGGTTTTGCATATTTCTTTTGATCTGGGCCATGCCGATGCGGAATTTTTGCTGCATCATCTCGCCGACATAGCGCACTCGCCTGCTGCCGAGGTGGTCGATGTCGTCTTCAATGGAGCCCGGAGTGACGTTGAGGGAAATTATTTGGTTGATAACTAATCGCAAGTCGTCCAAATTCAAAGTCCTGCGGTCAGCCTCTTTGCCGGTAGTGGGAAGATTAAATCTTGAATTAAATCTGAAGCGGCCGACCTTCTGAAGGTCGTAACGGTCGGATTCAAAAAGACTCTTGAAAAATTCTTTGGCATTGTCGGCGGTCGCCAAATCCCCGTCCCTGAGCCTTCGGTAGATTTCAACATAAGAATCGGAAACAGTCTTGGCATGGTCTTTGGCCAAAGACTTTTCTATATGTTCTTTGGCGTTAGGGTTATCTTTGAACAATGCAAAAATATCAGAATCGGTTTCGGCGCCAAAGGCCCGGAGCAAAGAAGTGACCGGAAACTTGCGTTTGCGATCTATGCGCACATATATAGTCTTGTCGGCGTCTGTTTCAATCTCTATCCAGGCGCCGCGAGCCGGGATTATTTTGGCTCCAAACAGAGATTTGCCTTTTACCTCCAGCTCAGTAAAAAAGACTCCGAAAGAGCGTGCCAGCTGGGGCACAATAACCCTTTCAATCCCGCTCACTATAAAAGTGCCGTGGGAAGTCATCATAGGAAATTCGGTCATAAAGAGCTCCTGCTCCTTCTCTATATTCAAGGTTTTGTTAGTCAGTTTGACCCGGACTTTAAGCGGGGCTTCGTAAGAGAGCTTCTTTTCCTTGGCGTAGTATTCGTCGTATTTCGGCTTTTCCAATTCAAAGCTCAAAAATTCAAATTTGAATTTTTTGCCCGAGAAGTCGCTCACGACGGCGAACTCGTCCATCACCTCTTTGATACCCTTTTCCACGAGCCACTTGAAAGACTCCACCTGGTCTTTGACCAAGTTTGGAATCGGGGCAAGCGACTTTCTGAATTTGCTAAAATATTTCTTTGGCAATACTTTGTTTACCTCCCTCTCCTTAGTGGTGCTCGTCATAATTTGTAACTTTATTAATTAGTGCTCTCCAAAATTATTAAAATTTACCAAACACAGAAACACGCCCCAAGTGATTGGGGATTTTTCAATTCCTCCGCCTTTTAACTATTTATTGTTTTATAAGTCAAACCAGAGAATTTGCTTGTAAAATATAGCTGCTTTTGGATATGAACAGCCGGACCATTGACAAGCCATAACACAATCAATCAATAGTAATCATTAGTATAATCTAACCATAAAATCTGTCAAGTTTGTCAATATAGGGGTGTGGATAATGAAAACTGTCTGAAAACAAAATCTGGGTAAAAAACAAGTCGCGGAGGTTTGAACCGCCGCGACGAAAATGTTGGTCTGTGCCAAGCTTAGGATTTTTCCGGCTTTGGCGGGTTGAGTTTGCGGTTGTACTCTACAAGCTCGGGAGTTGTTTTAATTGTGGACGAAACGACCTTTGTCTCTCGGCCGTATTTTTCTTTTGCTTTTCCCTCGATTACATCATCCGGGTCCAATCCTTTCAGGAGAGGCACATTCAGGTAGACTTCCCCATTCCGCCTGCCTTTCCCCGGAACCTCAAAAACAATTTCGACGGTCACTATCATTCGGCTCTCCTCTGCTCAAAATACTACATAACTTCCCCAAAATTACAAATGTCAAAGGCGGCCTTTGACATTTGGGTATGTTGAGGTTACTTCCCCGCCCTGAGCAAAGCGATGACGAAAAGCGATTCGGCCCAGCCTAGAGGAACGTTGTCGTTGGGTTTATCGGAGTCGGAGTAGTAAAGCTCGGGGATCTGGCCGTTGTAAATGGTTCTGAAGGCTTTCTCGAGATATTCTTGAGCCTTCAGAGCATCACTGTGTTCCTGATTTTGGTTTAGTTCCCCCCTTAAGGTAAGGGGGGCTAGGGGGGTTATTCCAGAAGAGGTTGGTGAGGTCTTAAACTGATTATAAATAATGGAAAGCCACGGGAATCCGAAACACCACTCGGCTTCTTCGCTCATCTCGTCTTCATTTTTATTATAATAGCGGTCGTTTTTGTATCTGATGACCCCCCTGTCCTTTTTTAGATGATATTCCAAGTGGCGGACGATCTCTCGGCCCATTTTCTCAGACACTACATCAAATGGGTAGATGAGCGACAGAAGGGCCAAGTCGGTAAATTTGGTTTTAGATTCTCTGGGTAAAAGTTTTTTCAAAGCATCTTCGCCTTTTTCTATAATTTCCGGAGGCATTTCTACCATCCCAAGCCGGGCGATTGATCTGAGTCCGGCGAGGCAGGCGCCGATCGATGAAGCGTGCACTTCTTCGTATTCTTCCCACACTCCGTTGTCCGGGTCGTGCCAGTATTCTATTGATTTCAAATAATCCACCAATATCTGAATGATCTCTTTTTCTTCTTCGCTCTCAATTATCTTTATGCCTCGGTTTTCCAAATCCCCAATCTTGAAAAGAATCGCGCCGATGGCGTCGTTTTGCTTATTGCCCCATTCCTCCCAGAATTCTTCAAAAGTTTCTGGATCATACCTTGCATGAATGTATTGAAAAGTATTATAAGGCTTGTTTTTGACCGCCCAGCTGATTTTATTTTTATGCTTGACAAAGATTTGCAGCAGCGCCCTCCATACTTTTTGGACTGTTTCCGTCTCTCCCACTTCTTCAAAAGCCAGGCAGGTGTAAAAATTATCCCGAAGCCAGGCTTTGTTGTAGCCGGTCGAAACATCGCTCCGCGACGCCATAAAAAGCCCGCTCGATGATTGGAGCGAGCGGATGTTGTTCAAATGTCTTTCTAAAATATCTTCGTTAATTTGCATAAATTTGTGCCTGTCAAGGGTGACCCTTAAACTGCCTCGGTCCCAAAGGGTCACCCTTGACAGGCTACCTTCCTAATATTTCTTTTTCATAAAGTTTTCCAGCTTCGGAGAGCATTTCTTTGAGATACGGTCGCTTGTTCTCCATGAGTTCAGCTAAAAGTGGGTAGTTCTTCTTGGCTTCAGTGTAAAGAGCGATGACTTTTTCTTCCTCCTTGAAAAATTCAAGCATTTTCAGCGCCAGTTTTTCTTCATAATACTTTTTGTCGTCATCGGCTTTCCTGTCTCGGATTTTTTCTACGATTTCTTTGGCAATGTCAGTCTCAGTCTGTGACTGAGCGATAAGAAAATCTATTGCGTCTTTGATTGGATATTTCATATACGAAAATTATGCGAAAAACTGCGAAATGCTACAAAAATAATAAATAAAATATTAAAATCTTTCGCCAAAATCTCTAATGTACGGGTTTTCCCCGATTATTTCTGTAACTCTGCCCAATCTTTCCTCAAACATCGGCACGATTCTTTCTTGAGCTTCCATAATATTTTCTGCCCTATTGTTTGCATCAGAAGAAGCTTCTATTATCGGTACCGGTGTCAAATTTCCTTTTTCAAATGAGTTCATGTTTTTGTTTAATTATTGATAATTTGCATTTTTCTTTTCTCCCCTCTCCTTAGCTAAGGAGAGGGGTCGGGGGTGAGGTTACAAAGCTACTAACAATGCTCCACCCACAATCAAAGCGCCGCCGGCGACGGTCTTTAAGGTCAGCGATTCTCCCAAAAAGAGAGCCGCCAAAATAATGGCAAATGCGACCGAAGTCTTATCAATAGCCACTACTCCCGACACCGGCCCATTCTTGATGGCAAAAAAGTAAAAAAGCCAAGAGAGGGCGCCGGCTACTCCGGAGAGAATTATGAAAAGGAGCGGTTTGCCGGTTATAGTTCCCAGGGTTTCAAATTTATTCAGGGAAAAAGCGACAATAACCAAAAACACAGCCATCACTACCGAGCGCACTGTGGTAGCCAGGGTTGAGTCTATGCCTTTCAAACCAATCTTGCCGAAGATGGCGACCAGCGCCGCAAATACCGCCGACCCGATTGCATAAAAAATCCAATTCATCCTTCAAATTATATATCACCTGATTTAAAAATAACATCGCAGTTGTCCCCTTTTTTGGGTTCCATTTTTATGCTAGGATTATTGAGGATTTAGTTCCTTAATGAACCAAAAGAGAAGTCCACTTTGAATTTAAATATTCACAACGCATTTCTCCTTTGGCTTAACTAATCGCTGAAAGCTACTTGTCTGCGCAGGCAAGTATTTTTTGCGTCAAGTTGAGTAGCAAAGGCCGTCCCGATGAACATCGGGGCGGTTTTTTGCTTTAAGGGGAGGGGTGAGGTTAGTTATGTTTATTCCTCCACTCCTCTATTTTTTTGTGATTGCCGGAGAGCAAGACTTTGGGCACCCGATATTTTTTACCTTTATATTCCAGGACTTCGGGCCGGGTGTAAACTTCCGGGCTGGCGACACGATTTTCCTCTACCGATTCTAGCTTACCCAAAACTCCCGGGATTCTGCGAGAAATTGTGTCGAGTATTACCATCGCCGGCAGTTCCCCGCCGGTCAGCACATACGGGCCGATTGACAATTTTTCAATCTTTACATTTTTCAATCTTTTAATTACTTTCACTACTCTTTCGTCTATTCCTTCGTACCGCCCGCAAATTACTACAATGTCCTTATATTTTTTTGATGCTTTTTCGGCATACTCATTTGTAAATTGTTTCCCGCTTGGGCTGAGCCAGAAGATAAGTTTCCTCCCGTCTATCTCCCCTCTCCTTCGCAAGGAGAGGGGTTGGGGGTGAGGTCGTAATGCCTTTTCCACCGCTTTTATTATCGGAAGAGCTTGTATTATCATTCCGGGACCGCCCGCATAGGGTTTATCATCTACCCGCAAATATGGCTTCTCGTTTTTCTTTTGTGACTTGGTGGGCTTTACGGAAGTTCTCGGGTCGTAAAATTTAATTTGAACTTTTTTATCGCGCAAAGCCCGCCCGATAATGGACGAGTTTATGTATGAATCAAAAGACTCCGGAAACAATGTAATGATATGAAAATTCATAAATATAGAATAACACATAAATTATAAAAATGAAAGATCAGTGGATGAGTCCACTGATCTCGGAATTTGACTTGAAAATTAAGTGTCAGTCCTAGGAATGTTCATCATGAATTCCATAGATAACTCTTTATATTTCGAGTTTTTCTCATCTATGGAACCAATAATGCGTCCCTCAGAAATTTCTCTAACCATCCACTCGAATATGGTTAGAGCATTGTTGAGTAAATCTTTGGGTCCAGTAAAACCGCAAGCGGCCTCTAGAACCCTGATCTGATCTCTTTTCTCGTCTTCCAATAAAAATTCGATTTTCGTCATGTGGAGATTAACCTTTGAATCCGAACACTTTAGAATTAAGTGTTATGGGAAATTTC
>CAYQIR010000010.1:0-19982 GCA_964417625.1 uncultured Candidatus Saccharibacteria bacterium | reverse complement strand
CATGATCGCGCAATATTTTATATTTCTTAAAGCCTTCACGGAGTTTAGTGAGAATACTTTATTTTGCCCAATATATCCGAGTAATTTAAATGCCTGATACAACGCAACAAAAAATGCGATAGATGCTAGGTATCCATATATGATGAACGGATCAGTATAAATACTGAATAGATCTAGGTTTGCGGCTCTCCCTTCAGTCAAGGGAAATCGGATCATAATGGCCAGCGCCACGATGCCTAGAGCCACGATGACTACCTGAAGAAATATTACTGAGCTTTTTTTCATAGGTGATTTTTGGTTAGTAATAACTACAGCTTAATTTAGTGCTTATCGTTTGTCAATATGTATTTATCGTTATCTGTTGATAAAAAAATTCTAATAAACTTTATGTGTGAAAGCCGGAACGTCAAAGTAGGCCGGATTTTCCTTGTGAATTCGGCGTAATTCACGTACAATTCTATCTATACGGCCATAACTAAGGGTTTTTCCGGCAAAGACCGGTTTAAACTTGCGGAAATCGCCACCGCCTTCAGTTCGCCGAAGCGAACCTACGGCGTGACGAGGTCCGCCAGAAGGGATGCGAAGGCGACCTGAGCCGGACTTAGAGGAAAGGAAGGGATAAAACCCCAACCGATGGTCTGTCCACACTTTCATTGAAACTTTATACTGAATATGGTAGTCTTTAGATGTGCCTGTGGGCGAAAGCCCCGTTCAGCTAAGGATTACCTAAGCTGAAGGCAGGCATAACAAAGAACCCGCTTCGGCGGATTTTTTGTTTATTCGTCTTCAATTCCTTCGGTAAATAACTTCTGGCCTTCTTGCTTAAATTTTGAATAAGGCATTACGCTCCAAAAAGTGATGTTTTTGTTTCTTTCTCTACGGGCTGAAAATTGGAGATGGTGAAAGCCGTCAGAGTTTAGAATTATCTGCGTTTTGAAATATGGATTGAAAATTGATTTTTGAGCATTATAAATCTGCTCCGCTTTTTCTTTCCTCTCATTAAAATACTCTGGGTCTACATCCATAGTTGCAAGTATAAAACTTTTACCACCTGGTCACAATATCAAAATGGGTGTAATCTGAAAGCATTAACGAGGTTCTAACCTCATCTAATACCCTTCGCATAATTTGAAAATATTAGGATAATGTTAGATAATAAGATTATTACAAATCTAAATAAAACACATGGGCGAACTATTTGAAATGCCGGCAAGCTTACCTGAAGAAGAAAAACAACCTGAAGCTAAGCAGAACATTTATCTTGAATTTGATGATATGGAAAAGCGGGCCGAGGGAATGAAAGCAATAAATATGTTAAGAAACGAAAATCCAGATTTGTTTGAAGGGCTAGCCTCCGTGAAAATAGATAATGAAAGAAAAACTGAAGGGTTAGAACTAGCTTTTGAAACTGAGATGAATGGCCGTAGCCAAAAGATTTTGGACTTGCTCCATAAAAAAGGAGTAATGCTTAATACGGCAAAGGGAGCTGAAGAACTTCCTTACGAACAACATGCCGCTTAAATTTGTCGGAAATTTTTATAAAAATCGGCGCGAGCGGGTGCTCGCGCCGGAAAAAGGGAACTCTTCTCCATCTTCCAATCAGTTAATGGGGGCGGAATTTCTCGGAAACTTATGTTCCAGATTCTGGTCCTTGCTTTGATGACTGAAAGAGCTCTATTGATCCGTGAGTTGTTTGTATCCCTGTTTTTGCTAGCCAGAAATGAAATGGTTGTGCTACTGCCGCTCTGCCGCAAGTCTGAGCCAAAAAGATTCTTGCCGGCAACCAGTTCATTTAGAAAGCAAATCCTGTCCCATTCTGAGAGAGCCGGAAACTCGGTGGAAAAGTGGAATATAATGAGCTCGTTCTTTTCCTCGATCCAATACTGGACCGTTTTCTTTTCCTCGGCAAACAGACCGGAAGAAAGAAAGAACAACACAGCTATCAGTGAAATCTTCATGGTGCCTCCTTTTTCATAATACCACGAATAAAATAATAAAGGAAGGGTAAATGAAAAATTCTCAGTTTTGATGATTTGTGCTAAAATAGCCATATGATTATTTCATATCAAGGAGCTCAGTCGTTCAAAGTACAGTTTGGCGATACGGTTTTGGCCTTTGATCCGGTTTCCAAAGAATCCCGCCTCCTCGGCGGGCAGGCCAAATTAAAGGCGAGCAGTTTTGGCGCCGACATTGCTCTTATTTCTATAAACCACCCTGATATGAACGGTGGCGCCCAGGCGAGCCGGGGCGACAAGGAAGCATTTGTGGTCAAGGGTCCGGGCGAATACGAAATCCAAGGAGTTTTTATAAAGGGTTTGCCGAGCGTTTCCGGTTACCCTTCGAGTGCCTCAGGGCAAGTGGCTGAACCAAAAATCAATACCATATATACAGTCAATCTGGAAAATATGAATCTCTGTTTTTTAGGGGCGTTAGGCGAAGCCGGAATCCCCGCTGAAACCAAAGAAGCGATTGATGGTGTGGATATCTTATTTGTGCCCATTGGCGGCAACGGTGTTTTGAACGCTGCTGACGCTTACAAGTTTGCAGTCTCGCTGGAACCTTCTATAATTATACCTATGAACTATGACGAGAAGTCGCTCAAGTCTTTTCTCAAAGAAGGCGGAGCGGAAGACGTGAAGCCGATTGAAAAATTGACCATTAAGAAAAAAGATTTGGAGGGCAAAGAAGGTGAAATTGTAGTTCTCGCAGGCGCCTAAGTTCCACATAAGCCCTTCGATAAACTCAGGGTAAATAAAATGTTAACGGAAAAATACAATTCAATAATGCAGAGAGAAGAAGCCTATCGTAAAAAATGGGCACTAGGGCTCTCGGTCACTCTTTCGGTCCTCATTCTTATTAGTTTTGCTTTTTATAAAGGCTATATCGGTTTCGGTTTTGATGCTGTGATGGCCCAAAAAGCGCCAAAGACCCAGGTGGCCGCAGTGGTCTCGGCTGATTCGGCGCCCTCACCTCTTGAAAGTTCAAAAAAAACACTTCAGGCCGCTTTCCAGGAAATAGACAAGCAATATCAAGAATTCAAAAAATCCATTTCCGATGTTCTGGTGCCTTTTGTCACCGGCATCGAAGTTTACGAGAGGGAATAAATGACGGTTTTTCGTTTGACACCGGTATTGCTATAATATATACTATAGCAATACCAATCTAATATATAAACAATATGTCAAAAGTGGCCGTCAGCATAAAAATAGACAAAGAAATAAAAGAAAAAACCCAAAAAATGCTTAAAAAAATGGGTCTGCCTTTTTCTACCTTCATAAATGCCCAACTCCATCAATTTGCCGAGAATAAAGGCGTTTATTTTGGCGAACCTTCTTATAAAATGTCAAAAAGTTTGGAAAAAATTATTAAAGAATCTGAAAAGAACTGGAAAGAAGGCAAAAATTTATCTCCCATATTCAGAAACACTAAAGACGCTATTCGCTGGTTAAATTCATAAAAGTTTTATGCACGCAATCTTTGATGTAAAATTTAAAAAGATGTATGCAAAAGTTTCTAAAAAGATCAAAACAGATTTTGAAAACAGACTAAATCTGTTTCGAGTAGATAGAAGACATCCGTTGTTGGATGACCATGCTTTATCTGGACAATATTTCGGCTATAGAAGCATAAATATAACAGGAGATTTTAGGGCTGTTTACATAGAAGTAAGTAAAAATATTTTTAGATTTGTTGCTATCGGTACTCATCATCAACTATACGGAAAATAAAAAAAAGCTCCGGCCGACTGGCGACACGGAGCTGTGAGTTTTTGACCGAAACGAATTTGATTTAGCCGAGCTTGCCCACAACTCTCGGCCCCTTCTTGGACCCGGTTCTGTCCACTCCGTCGAAGAGAGCAAGGAGCTTTTCCGCAGATTCCACGATTTCCCAATTGTCTGAGGCGTGGAATCCTCCCGTTGCTTTCGCAAGCTGATTGAGTGCCATTTTGGCCACTGGAGCTAGCCAGTATCCTTTGCCTTTAAAGTTTAGTCCGGCGGCCGAGTTTGGAGTAGGACTAAAAATGTCCGGATTGGTCAATGCCTCCTTCAAGAAGCGGACCAAAACTCTGCAGAAATCGCGTTTCTCTTTGGTGTCCATACTTAATCTCCTAAAATTTAGTTTACTACAGAGATATAGAAAAGTCAATGATTTTTATTTTTCGCCCCCTCTCTTGTTGTAAGAGAGGGGGTTGAGGGGTGAGTTATTTAAGTTGATTGTTCAAGTAAATTTTGCTATAATAGAGGTAACAAATGGCCAAAAGGGAGGACAAAAATGAGGACAATTTGAACGCTCACCAGAGCGTTGTTTCGCGCTCCATTGTGACCGAAATGAAGAAGTCCTTCATCGACTATGCCATGTCGGTCATCACCGACCGCGCTTTGCCAGACGTGCGCGATGGGCTTAAACCGGTGCACCGCCGCATCCTTTATGCGATGCATGGCTTAGGGCTTACGGCCTCGGCTAAGACCAGGAAATCAGCAGCGGTAGTGGGAGAGGTATTGGGTAATTATCACCCTCATGGAGATGTGGCCGTTTACGACTCTATGGTTAAAATGGCTCAAGATTTTGCCACGAGATATCCTCTGATTATCGGGCAAGGTAACTTTGGTTCGGTTGATGGTGATAGCCCAGCCGCGATGCGTTATACCGAAGCCAAAATGGGCAAAATAGCGGGCGAGCTATTGCGCGACATCAACAAAGAAACGGTAGAGTGGGTTCCCAATTATGATGCGACCAAAAAAGAGCCGAGTGTTTTGCCCGCCGCCGCCCCGCAACTTTTGCTCAACGGCACTCTCGGCATTGCTGTCGGTATGGCGACCAACATTCCGCCTCACAATTTGCGCGAGGTGATTGACGCGGCTGCATACCTCATTGACAACCCGGGTGCTACTACCGAAGACCTGTTGCAGTTTGTGCAGGGTCCCGACTTTCCGCTCGGCGGCATCATTTTTAACAGCAAAGATATCCAGCACGCTTACTCCACCGGCCGCGGCGGAATTGTTTGCCGCGGCGTTGCGGAAGTGGTGGAAGACAAAAACAATTCGCAAATCATCATTACTTCCATTCCGTTTAGGGTAAACAAAGCCGATTTGATAATGAAAATCGCCGAACTGGTGCGGGACAAAAAAATAGAAGGCATCAAAGGCATCCGCGACGAATCGACCAAAGATATCCGAGTGGTTATAGATCTCAAAAACGGCAGCTATCCGCAGAAGGTGCTGAACTTCCTCTACAAACATACCCAGCTTGAAGATACATTCCACTTAAACTTGGTGGCGCTCGTGGACGGCGTGCCTCAAACTATTTCGCTCAAAGGTATTTTGGAAGAGTTTGTGAAGCATCGCCAGATTGTGGTGCGCAGACGCACTGAGTTTGATCTTCGCGAAGCCGAAGCGCGCGAGCATATACTTCTTGGGCTCAAAAAAGCGCTTGATCATATCGACCAAATCATCAAGCTCATCAAAAAGAGCAAAGATGTGGAAACTGCTCGGGCCAACTTGATTAAGGAATTCAAGTTTTCCGAACTCCAGGCCAACGCGATTCTTGAAATGCGCTTGCAAAAACTTGCCGGCCTGGAGCGTCAGAAAATTGAGGACGAATTGAACGAAATTCAGAAAATGATTGCCGATTTCAAAAGCATTTTGGCTAATCCGAAGAAAATCCTCTCTATTATCAAGAAGGAACTTTCCGATATTTCCGAAAAGTATGGCGATGACAGGCGCACCAAAGTCATCAAAGGCGGGGTCAAAATCCTCTCGGTGGAGGATTTAATCGCCGATGAAGAAAATACTCTGATTTTGACTGCTGGCGGCTATGTGAAGCGTACCAGCCCGGACGAATATCGTAAGCAAAAGCGCGGCGGGGTCGGCGTGGTGGATTTGGATACCAAAGAAGAAGATTTTGTCACAAACTTCTTAACTGCCAGCACCCATTCCGACCTCCTGTTTTTCACCGACCGGGGCAAAGCTTATCAAATCAAAATGTACGAACTGCCGGAAGGCAAACGAGCCACCCGCGGCAAATCAATCATGAACTTTATTTCGCTTTCCGAAGGGGAGCGGGTGACTTCTATACTGCCCATGCCAAAACCCGCCCGTACCGAACAACGTTCGGGCGGGAATTTGAAAGACGATAAAGAATTGTCGCTCCTTATGGTCACCGAAGATGGTACGGGCAAAAAAGTTTCGGCTGCGAGCTTCCACGATGTGCGGGCGAGCGGCATCATTGCCATCAAATTAAACGAAGGCGACCGCTTGGTTTCGGTCTCCGCTGTCACCAAAGGCGACTCTTGTATGGTAGTCACGACCCAAGGCCAATCTATCCGGTTTAAAGAGAACGATGTCCGCGAAATGGGCCGAACAGCCGTTGGAGTGAGGGTTATAAAGCTCAAAAAGGGCGATCGGGTAGTCGGCGCTCATCCGGTGTTGAAAGATACCGAAAAGACTTCGGCCCTTCTCACTATGGGTGCTAACGGCTATGGCAAGAAAACTCCGATTAAAGAATACAAAATCCAAAAACGCGGCGGCTCCGGCATCAAAACCAGCAATGTGACGGCTAAAACCGGCCAGATTATCGCTTCGGCAGTAGTGGGAGGCGAGGAAGAAGAGGCAGTCGCTATGTCCAAAAAAAGCCAAGTCATCCGTCTCGGTCTTTCCGAAATCCCATCTCTCGGCCGCTCCACTCAAGGGGTCCGCATCATGAAGCTCTACCCCGGGGACTCCATTGCCTCCTTCATTTGTCTCTAAAAATTTAATCCAAAGTGTCAAGGCCTGGCCTTGACACACCTTCCACCAAACCAAACGTTTCTTTTATAAAACTTTCTCTTGTTCCAAAAGTCGGCACTATTAAATCTTTGCAGGTGATAGGCAAATCACGATTATTGGCAAAATCATTATAACTGCTCCATTTATAATCGTATGGATTTACGGCGATTTTATCCTTAACGGGATTCATGTGAATATAAGAAGTTGTCCACATAAGTTGCGAATTATTTTCAATTAATATCGATTTAAAACAGTCTTGAAATACATGCCCCACTCTTTTATATTTTTTATTTATATACATGGAGAAACTGGTGCATACTTTGTGTATTAATTTTGATATTTCTGTGTCAGAGCATTGCTCTATCAAGAAATGAAAATGATTGGGCATTAAACAAAATGCGTGCAATTTAAAAAGTTTGCCGTATGGCTTGGTGATCCTTATCCTGGATTTGAATAACCGGGTTATTTCGTTTTTATTCAATATATCCGGATTTATTCCGAGAGCCAAACCTAATCTAAAGAGGAAAGCCTTATAGTCTTGTTCGTCAAAAAAGATTCTTTCCTTATTATTACCCCTATTATAAATATGGTAAATGGACCCTCCGGACAATTTTTTATAACTTCTTCTCTTCACGTCCTAATTATATGTCAAGGCCTGGCCTTGACAATAAAAACTGTTGATAAATAAAGATTAAAAAAACTGTCAAGGCCAGGCCTTGACAGTTCACAGTTTTGCGAGGAGAGAGTTGATTTTGTTGTATAATATTTATATGACAAAATTTCAAATAATTTTGACCGGCCTATTCGGATTATTTTTAGTCGGGGGGGTTATTATCTTTTCCGCTTACCGAGGCAGTTCCCAGAATGCGGTCAGTGTGGCAGTTTGGGGCACTCTGCCCCAACAGAGTTTTACGAATATTATACAGAAGACGCCTCTTTATCAGAGCAAAGAGTTTAATGTCCAGTATGTAGAAAAAAGCGAAGAGGATTTTGACGCCGATTTTATAGAGGCGCTTGCTTCCGGCTCCGGTCCGGATTTGTTTATGCTGCCAAATGAAAAAATCCTAAAGCACCGCAACAAAATATTTGCCGTACCTTACGATGTTTTCAGCGAAAGGCAGTTTAAAGATGCTTTTATAGAAGGAGCGGAAATATTTATGGCTCCTGAAGGAGTGGTCGCGATGCCTTTGTACATAGACCCCTTAGTTATGTACTGGAACAGAGACATATTCAAAGATGCCAAACGCACCCAGCCTCCGAAATATTGGGACGAATTTTACGATTTGGCAAAATTAATATCCCAGAAAGACGGCGCTCTAAATATTCAAAAAAGTGCGGTGGCATTCGGCGAATTCGGCAATATCGTGAACGCCAAAGAAATTATTATAAATTTGGCAATGCAGGCCGGCACGCCGGTGACGATGTGGAGCCAAGGCAAAGTCCTAAACGTTTTCAACCATGCTTTTAACAAGCCGGTTTTGCCGGCCGAAGCGGCTCTCAGCTTTTATACTGAATTCAGCAATCCAGCCAAACCTTCATATTCTTGGAATCGTTCGCTCCCTAGTTCAACTAATTATTTTTTGGGCGGCAACTTGGGGCTGTATTTCGGCTTTGGGAGCGAAATCAGGGAGTTACAACTTAAAAATCCAAACCTTAACTTTGATGTCGCTCCGATACCGACCTCGCGCGAGGGCGGAGCCAATATTTCTTACGGGAGCTTCTCGGGGCTCGCTATCACCAAAGCGTCCAAAAATGCCAACGCCGCCTTTTCGGTCGCTTACATCCTTTCAGGCAAGGCAGGCAGTGCGGCTTTTAGCGATGTTTTGCGGCTGCCATCAACCCGGCGCGATCTCTTAAACCAAAAGCCCGCCGATGCTTACGAAAGCGTTTTTTACGACAGTGCTATCAGAGGGAAGGGCTGGCTTGACCCAGGCCCTCTGGAGAGCGACGTTATCTTTAAAAACATGGTAGAATCAATTACAAGCGGCCAAGCAAGAATGCTTGAGGCCATTAATCGCGCCAGCAACCAAATTTCAGGTTTGCTAGAAAAATAATACGCGAATGTTGCGAATCAGATCGAATAACACGAATAAAGAAATAAAAATAGTTGCTTCGCTTCTTTTTTTGGTTGCAGTTTTAGTTGTTCCGGTTCTGACTTTTGCCGAAGAAAAGCCGATAATACCTTGCACCAACGATTGCGGCTACAATGATCTCCTCCAGCTGGTGAATAATGTAATAAATTGGATCATAATCATCTCAGTGCCGGTGGCGGCCGGAGTTTTCGCTTGGGCCGGATTCCAGATGATGCTAAACGCCAATAATCCCGGGAAAAGGGATGATTCCAAAACCATGATGTGGAGCGTTGTGAAAGGCCTGGCTTTTATCCTGGCCGCCTGGATACTGGTGACCACTATTACCAATACTCTCTTAAAAGAAGATTTTAAAAAAGCGGTGCCGGTGCAGGGAGTCAAATAAAATTAATTTTATGCAAAATTTTATGTTTAATAAATCCGCAAAAAATATTTTTATAATTTTGGCAATAATTATTTTTGCAACGCCAGCTTTATTGCTTGCTCAGAGTACCGGAACAACCGGTAACACAACAACCTCTTCTGGAACTACGGGGGGCGTTAAACCGCCTATAACAATAATCAATCCTTTCAAACAAGACACTATTCAAGGTTTAATTGAGACGATTGTTAATGATATTTTGATAAAGATTGGCGGTGTGATAGCGGTACTTATGATTATGTATGCCGGATTTCTTTTTGTTACGGCAAGAGGAGATACGACCAAAATTACCAAAGCCAAAGACGCCCTACTTTACACTGTCATTGGTGCAGCGATTTTATTGGGCGCCTGGGTTATTTCACAAGCGATTCAGAACACTATTGACCAATTAAGAAAACCATAATAAAAAATAAAATGGCGGCAGTAGCAGAACCACAAACTTTAGCTGATATCATAAATTTGTTTACCGACATCGGCCTTGTTATTCTCCCGTTTTTGGGCGTGGTGGCGTTTCTGCTGTTTGTATGGGGAGTGGCGCGCTTCATCAAATCGGCCGGCAGTGAAAAAGAGATCAAAGACAGCAAAAACCTGATTATTTGGGGGATTGTCGGCTTGTTTATATTGATTACTATCTGGGGGCTTATTTCATTTTTGAAAAGCGAACTGGGATTTGGTTCCAAAGTAGGAGTACCCCAAATCAAATTCAAATGAAAAATACATTCCAAAAAATAAAACTGATTATAAGTACCTCGGTCCTTCTGGTCGCCCCTCTCTCTGTCAGTGCTGCAGAAAGCATAACTGTTCTGATTGGAGCTGCTACTCGACTGGTCACAAATATTTTGATACCCGTGGCCTTCGCCCTCTGCATTTTTTACTTTTTCTGGGGGATAGCCAAATATATAAGGACGAGCGCCGGCGGCGATAAAGTGGTAGAAGAAGGGAAGCGCGCCATGGTTTACGGCATTATCGGTATTTTCGTGGTTTTTTCAGTCTGGGGCATAATCAAATTCATCCAAAGCGAGACTGGCATACTGCCGATTGACCAGGCGAAGGTGGGCGATACCGACTAAATTATCCGCTAATTAAGATTCATGCAGAACAAACTCAATAATATTATCTGGAGCCTGGCTATCTTCCTGTTACCGGTCGCGGCGCTGGCGGCCCAATTGGAAAAAACGAGCAATTTTTTTACCGAAGTTCAAAAAATCATAAAGATATTGATACCGATCGCTTTCGGCTTGGCCGTCCTCTTTTTCTTCTGGGGCATGGCCAAATATATCTGGTCGGCCGGAGGCGCCAAAGACGAGGGTAAAAGAATAATGGTTTGGGGTGTCGTAGCTCTGTTTGTGATGACCATGATCTGGGGCATCGTGTCTTTTATCGCCGACTCTTTGGGCATTGAAAAAGGCGCCAACGCTCCCAAAATACCGACTATCAACAAGTAGCTGTGGATTACTTTATGGGGCGATATATGATATAGTAGAGTTATAAAGTTAAAAATGGTCGTTCATTTTAAAATTATAAATTAATTAAAAATTATAAGAATTAAAAATTATGAAAAAAATAACCATTCTAGCCCTGTCTCTTTTATTGCCAATCGTTACGTTTGCTCAGAATAATAATACAAATCTCACCGGTCTTCAGAACCTAGCTAGGGGCATCGGAGAAATTGTAAAAATCTTAATTCCTGTTACTTTCGGTTTGGCGATTCTGGCTTTCTTTTGGGGAGTGGCCTTGTATATATTTGGCGGAGAGCAAGACAAAGAGGTGGCCAAGAAAAGAATGCTCTGGGGAGTTATCGCTATCTTCGTGATCGCCTCTATTTGGGGTATAGTCAGGTTTCTCGGAGATTCCTTTGGCCTTGGAACTCAGACGCAACCTCCTGTTAACATAGACCTTCCTAATGTTACAAATTAGTTAGTTGGTTATCATCCGCTTATAAAAATACGGGAGGTTTTCCACCTCCCGTATTTTTAAATTGTGGTAAAATATATGTATGCTTGCCGCTACCATTACAGCCGTAACCGATCTATTGGGTAAAATAGCGACTTATGTATTAAATCCGCTAATTATTCTTGGATTTACGATTGCTACCATTTATTTATTTTACGGCATTGTAGAAATGATCTGGAAGTCCGAAGAAGGCTTGGCGGAAAAAAGAAAAAATGTGATTTACGGAGTAGTCGGGCTTTTAATAATGTTCAGCGTTTACGGCATTTTGCGCTTGACTCTGGCCACTTTCGGCATTAAATGCGAGGGGTTTTTCTGTTGAGCGAAGCGAAATCCCGAGCGGTTTATGGTGAGCTTATCGAACCAAGTCAAGGGACTAATAAAAAAATAGGGAGGGCGCGAATGAACGCGCTCTCCCTCTAAATGTGCGAAAGAACAATTCTAACCATCACTATCTCTTTTTCCAAGGATTTAACTCTGAAGCTGCTGACCTCACCCTGGATTACCTCATTCTTGCCGTCTGCGGTAGGAAATTCTCTAACGAATACATTGCCATCTCTGGTGGTGTATTCTATCTGGTGGCGCGGCTTTCCTGGGCCGATCCAGTCTGTGGTAAAGTTAAACCCGCGATCTACCGGAAGATGGGCACTCCAGTCGTCAACGGGAGCCTTAATGGTATGGGTGTAAATTAATTTTCTCTCTACTCTTTCTCCATACCCCAATTTCGCAAGTTCCGGCCCCCAGCACCTCCGTGTCTCTCCCCAATGTCTTTCCGGGCCATCCTCTTGGTAGAGAATCTTGGCATAACCCATATTTCCCTCCGGAGTACGAATGTTCAAATGGAATTCATCGTTGGCTCGCTTTTCATGCAAGCTTGTCAGGATCTGACATCCTCCGATGGCAGAAGATTGTTTTTGCCCCTCTTTCGGCCGGTTCTTCAGAGGAGTTTTCATATCCTCTTCAAAGTGCTGGATGACCCCAGGCACTCCGGTTGACTCACATCCGCAGATGATCGGCAGAGCGATCTCCGCCGGCACTCCACGGGAGAGGCTGGTAGTCGTCCTGCTCACGGTTGTGCTCGGGGTACTGCTCCAGAAGTTGAATAGGCTACCAAGATTGACATCCTTTTTGTTGTCAGCGTAAATCGCCTTACCTAGCCCGATGCAGATGAGGAGTGCGATTCCGATGGCTACAATCTTGGTGTACGAGTCTTTCTTGACGGTGAAATGGACAAGTATGACCAAGGCCATATTCACTCCCCAGAACAGAGTTTGGTGGTCCCAGAACCACCGCCATTGCGTGTAGACAAAGAGATTCGCCAAAGCATTGGCTACTACTATCCCTCCGAGAGCGATGAACACCGGTTGCCACAGAATGTCTTTCCATGGAATATCGTCCCCGGTTCCTCGTTTCTCTTTGTAGGCGAAGTAGAGCACCGCCGCGAATGATACAAACAGCACAAGAAACACAACTGTTCTGCCGAGTGTTGATGGCTCGGGTGCGGGGGTCTCCCCGGTTTTTGCTGCTGGGGTTTCTTTAGCGGCTGTCCCTTTCTGCGCCGGAGTCTGTGAGGCTACCTTTGCCTGTTTCTCCTGCCGAGACATGGACTCGTGGATATTCCATGTTATGAAAAATCCAGCGATAAGGCTTATTGCTATCACGGCCCAGGTAATCGTCTTCATTTTTCACCATCCTTTCAAGGTTACAAACCTGTCTTAATTATAGCATATTACATATAAAAATGCAACCCCCCAGAACATGTCTGAAAGGGGCTGCGAGAGTAGAACAAGAAGAGCTAACTTTTGGAGGTTTTAGGGCCTATCCCTTTGTTGGGGGGATACCTACGACCGCACCCCCTCCTTTGAGCCACGTTGTTACCTTTGAAGCCGCAATCTGCTCGGCTTCCAACACGTCGCCAACCGCTGCTCCTCCCGCTTTGATTGGCTCAACAATGGTGTCTGTGACCCACTGTTTTCTAGCTTCTCTCTTTTTGCCCAATGCGTCGGCTTCGGCAGTGGCGGCGATGACCGTAGCCTCCGCTTCTTTTTTGGTCTCGGCGATTTTGGCATCACCTCGGAGCTCGGCGAGCCGTTTGGCCTCAATGGCCGCCGCCGCCGCCCCCACCGCCTCAACCTGAAGGATTTCAGCACGGACCATGAGCTTGCCGAGCTTGCCGAAAACCCCAAGTGGATCTTCCGTGGCGTAATCTGGCGCGCCGTCGGCTCCCATTTCCAACCCATTGAGCCTTTTCAGCATCTCCCAGAGGTCTTGGTTCTGGACTTGGCCGACCTGGCTTTTGGTAGCTGTGCCCGTCATCCGCTTTATCTGGTCAAATTCCATATCGCAGATGAAGGATTTCACCGTTGATTGGACCATTCCAGCAAGCAAGATTGAGGGGTCTTTGTTTAGAAACTGGGCTCTTTCCGGGTCGAGGTTCAGAACCGTGATGAGCATGGTCACGGCGACTTGGGTGTTTCCAACGATCTCTATCGCCTCCGTCTTGACCGGGTGGGAGAATTGGAAGAAGAAATCGGTGACGTTCTCTTTGCGGGTTTTTATTTCGTATTTCACGACACTTTTCCCGTCTTCCTCAACTTCGTTTTCCTGTATTTCCGACCATTCCCAACCCATGAATGTTTTTATGGTCGTGTACAGGCCAATCCACCTTACGCCAAGACGTTCCTCCAAAAAGCCGGGCTTACTGTTGCCGAGTGTGAACAGCCGTCGATCGTTGATTATTTTCAGCTTCCAACCTACGACATTCTCGAACACATCCACTATCCTGCCTTCGTTCGAAATGAAGGCAAAGCTCCCGGGCCGAGGCGCCGGCGCGAAGTACCGCTTTACGGGTTTCTGGGCCTGTCGCTTGATTGCGGCACCCAGTTTATATACGGTCAGAAAAAGCAACCCCGCGATTATCGAGGTTACCACGACGAAAATCAGCAGAAAGGTCATATCTTTTCTCCTCTTGTTCTATTCGGTTGTTCTTGGAACTTCCGTTTCTTATTATATCATACTTAATAAAAAACGCAAGCAAAAACCGACCTTGCGGACGGTTTTTGCATCTAGTCCCGTAGCGCAAAGCGCTTTACGGGATATTTGTTAGGCATTCGTTCTCATAAGCCGAATTCTGTTGCCAAATTTGTCCACCAAAGGTGGTTACAAATTTGAGCATCCCGCCGAAGCCTTGGCGAAGTGGGATTTACCCAACTTCGCTAAAGCTCCGCTGGACACTCAATTTTGTATTCACTTTCAGTGAACAAAATTGGTGCGATAATTCATCTGGGCCTATTGTTGCCAATAAGCTCTAGCGGCACTTTCCGATTTGCATCGGAACACGGCCTTGCACTCAGGTAAATATTTAGCCGTTTCAGCCGGACTTAACCGGGTCGTTTCTGCTCGCAAATCTATGCTTGCGCACGGCGGGCGTTACCCGCTACCTTTCCTAATTTAATAGGTGAGTGTTCGGACTTTCCTCCCTTGGCTCGCCGTAGTTGCAAAACAACGCAGGCGGCTCGGGCTATCGCTCGGAACGAAAACCTATCTATATTATATCAATTAATCTTAAAAAACACAATATTAGACGCTGAGCGTTTAGTATAGAATTTTTGAGAAAATATTGTGTAATTTTGTGGGCGAGGGGAGACTCGAACTCCCAATCCTTGCGGAACATGCTCCTAAGGCATGCGCGGCTACCAATTACGCCACTCGCCCAATATATGCTAGTCCCCCGAGCATAATAACATTATAAGCATATTTTCGGACACTGAATATATGCAAAACCTGCCCGAAATGAATTTCATTCAGGCGGGTATGCATAATCAGCTTCTTTTTATTCGGGAGATGACTCGCAAAGAAGTTTTACAGAGTTGATAAAATTTTGCAAATTTTTTAGGATTTTGGAGGTCAAAACAGGAGCGTTACATTATTCTAACCCCAATTTTTAGTTTTCAAACAATCTGCTTTTGCTGTAATATGGAAGGCAATGTTCAAGGCAAAAACGGAAAGAATAGATTTGCTTGCTCAAGTGTTTCCGAAGCGGATTGAGGAAATGGATAAAATTTTTAATACAAACACGGTAATTTATATTGATTGGGCAAATGTCATACACTGGCAGGAAAAACTGGATTGGCATATTGACCTTGTGAGAATAAAGCAATTTTTGGATTCCTTTTCATCTGTAAAGAGAGTGAGATTTTACGGAGGCACCTTAAATGGCAACAAAAAATCAAAAGAGCAGATAAAAGAAGCGATTGATATTGGATATGTCGTATCTACCAAGCCAGTTAAAATAATGCGTGTGTCCATAGATGTCTCAAGTATTTCCAATGAATCTCCCGAGATACTCAAAAGCTTTTTGAAAAAATCTCTCTTAAAAAAGATGGATATTGAAACTATCTCTTTTATCAATTCCAAATTGGGCTTGCTGAATCAGCAAGGCATAAAATTCCTTGAGGAACAGAAATGCAACTTTGATGTGGAAATAGGCAGAGATATGCTCTCTGACTATAACTCCAACGAGTATGATAATTTCATTTTATGGAGTGGCGATAGCGATTTTCAATCACCGATAAAACAACTACAAGAAGCAAAGAAAGATGTATTTATATTTTCAATTTCAGGCAGGGTGACACCAGAGTTGCAGATATTAAATGTGCCAGTGTTTGATATACGAAAAATACGAGAATTTGTATGTTGGGGAAAGGATATACCAGAGGAAGTGAAGACCAAAATGGCTCAAATAAAAGCCAAAGGGACTCCCCGAAGGAGCCCCTAAGCTGTAAAATTAACGACCTTACGGTCACTTATTATGTTACACCATTGATAGTAAAAAATCAATGAACTGGGGATATCGTCAAAAACCCATTGTTTCTATTTTATTTTAAATTCATTACTTGTGGATTCAGAAATCAATCCTGCCCATTCACTCAATCCTTCGGGTGGTCGGGAATCTAAAACACGAATACTCAACTTAAATGACTTTGGAAGTTTTGTAAAAATGTCACTTCTACTTGAAACAAGCCATTTATATTTTCCTGAAGAGACAGTCGTTGTTCCTAGCAGAAATTGCATATCGGGATAACAAACATTTTTATTCTTTGTCAGCTCTGTTGCTTGTTCTATCTCTTGCCCATTTTCATCCAGACCTATTAGGCAGGCATAAGCCATATTGCCCCAATAATTTATCAAACTTTGGTCGCCAGTCCATTTCAAAGTCATTTCTACTTCTTGTTGAAGATTCTCTGGGACTGCAAACTGTCCGTGACCATATTCTGTAAGCGATATGGGAGACATTTCACCCCACATCTCCGGTTCCATAAATTTGAAAGTGGAGAGAACATTGCTATCTCCTCCCAACCAAAAAGTTATGTTCCCTTTTTTATATCTCTTAACATCGGTATCTGTGGAAATTGATGGCTCTCTGAATTCTCCATTATAAACTTGAATTGTGGTGCCATTACAACTGGTGGCAAATTGGGAATCACATATTCCAATAAGTAAGGAGAGGTTTTTTACATGTTGAATATTTTCAGATGTTAAATCGCGGACTCCAAAGTTGGGTGGGTATTTTATTTCAAAGCTATACTTTTCATTTCTATAAGTCTGCCAGTCAGTAAATTGATTTGTATCTAACGCTACACACACTCCTTTTGCTCCAGGAAGATTATCCATTTTTACGCATTTGTAATCAATTGGACATAAAACATTATAACTGCACTGAATACTGTTTTTTACATCCTCAATGCTCAATACCTGCGGTTTTTTGTCCACAAAAACCATATTTTTCCACAACAAAAAATAAATCACTCCTAAAACCACAAAAGCAAAAATTATTGGTGGCAAAATTCGCTTGATATATTTGTGAGTTGGTTGCAGTGAAGACTTATCAAGTGACTGGAAGTCGTTTTGAGATTCAGGAGGCATATATTAATTATACAACGAGTCCGAAAAGAAAAGTTATAAATTGTTCAAAAGGGTATAGAAGCAGAATGAATTATAACCTTGTAATATAACAAAATTTCAACTTGTCCGCCCGGTAGGAATTGAACCTACGACCATCTCCTTAAGAGGGAGCTGCTCTACCAACTGAGCTACGGGCGGTCAGTAAAAATATACCACAAAAAATTTTTTATGATAAGCTTATATTTAAAGGCCTAGTCGCCAAGTGGTAAGGCAAGGGTCTGCAAAACCCTTATACGGCGGTTCAATTCCGCCCTAGGCCTCCATCCTTGCTCGGGTGGTGGAATGGTATACACGAAGGACTTAAAATCCTTTGGTCGCAAGACCTTGCGAGTTCAAGTCTCGCCCCGAGCACAACTAACCTTCATTCAAAAGCTCATCAATCCTTTGGCGGTTGTGTTCGCCCTGGTCAATCGCGAAATCAACGCGCGGGGCAAAACCGAAAGATTTTTTATCCATTACAAATTTGCGGAAGTCGCGGGCTCGGCGTTTGGCGAAGGCAAGCGCTTCCGGTTCTTTTTCTTGAGGCAGGGCAGTGAAGAAAATAAGCGCTCTTTTGCCCCGGTCCAGCATATTGACTCTGGTAATAGTAACGAGCGAGTCTTTGTTTGATTCCACCGAAAAGTACTCGGCGGCAAACCGGCTCAAAAGGGAAGCAGCCTTTTCATCTTTGTATCTGCTATGTTGTTGCATATCTTTTTTGTCATCTGACTCGGATGTGGCGGGGCTCCCCTCTCTTAGTGTAAGAGAGGGGTTGGGGGGTGAGTTATCTCAAATTATTCCTGACTCACAAAAGCGGTGGCTTTAAGCGTATCCCCCTCCACCACATCCATCTTTGATTCCAAAAGCAATCCGAATTCTTGGCCTTCGGCGACGGTATCGGTCTTGATTTTCTGGACTTGGATTTCTTTAATCTTGCCTTCGCCGATTGGTGCTTCCCGGCGCAAGATTTTGATGATGCTGCCCTGCTTTATTTCACCTTCAGTGACCCTGCCGCCCAAGACCTGCTTGTCTTTGTTTTTGCTGAAAGTGCGGAGCACTTTGGCGAAGCCTGTGGTGGTCTCAACCTTGGTGACTGGCGTTTCGGCTTTGATTTTTTCTTTCACGTAATCAATTAGCTCGTAGATAATGTTGAAAGTCTTAATTTCAACATTATCTCGCATAGCCAGAGCCGAACTACCCTTGTCGGCGCCGACATTAAACCCAATAATCAAACTTTTTTTGATATTGGCGGTTTTGACATCGGTTTCGGTAATTGAACCGATGCCTTTGCTGATCACTCTGACCATGATTTTTTCATTTCCTAATTTTTGGAGTTCATGTTCCAGGGCTTCAAGCGAGCCGGAAGTATCGGCTTTGACGACTAAAGTCAGGAAAATACAACCCTCCGGGCCGCTTTCTTTGATTGCTTCGGTTTCTTTCTTAGCTAGCTCTGCGGCTTTGTCTGCAAAATCAATCGCCTCTTCTTTGTACGCGAACGCTTTGAATCGCCTGCTTACTTTTGGCTGAACGTTCCAGCCGATGATTCTGACGGGGCTTGAAAAGCTCGCTTCTCCAATCGTCTCACCTTTGAAGTTTTCAATGTTTCTAACTTTAACGTAGGCACCTTCCGAAGCGACGTACATCCCTGTTTTTAAAGTACCGTCTTTGATTATAATAGTGGCCGAAATGCCTTGCTTTGGGTCAAGATTGGTTTCTATCACGAATCCTTCCGCTCCGATGTTTGGGTTGCCTTTCAAATCTTCCAGATCGGCCTGAAGAGCGATGATTTCCAAAAGTTCAGGTACCCCTTCTCCGGTCTTTCCGGAAACAGGCACAAGCGGAATCTCGCCGCCCCAGCCCTCCACCAAAATTTCATTTTCCGCCAAGTTTTGTTTTATTTTATCTATGTTGGCTCCCGTTTTGTCTATTTTGCTTAGAGCGACGATAAACGGCATATCATCCTTGCAGATACATTTGA
Source organism: uncultured Candidatus Saccharibacteria bacterium (assembly GCA_964417625.1). Classification (GTDB taxonomy): domain Bacteria; phylum Patescibacteriota; class Minisyncoccia; order Phycocordibacterales; family WO2-35-19; genus CAYQIR01. The sequence goes on along the minus strand of CAYQIR010000010.1, from coordinate 836 downwards.
GAGCCTCAACTGTTTGGGGTTTGACGCCGTCTTCAGCTGAAACAACGAGCACTGCAATATCGGCGACGCTGGCGCCGCGCTCTCGAAGGGAGCAGAAAGCTTCATGCCCAGGAGTATCTAAAAAGGTGATCCGGCGTTTTTCTTTGCCGACTTCATATTCGCCTTCGTACGCCGAAATATGCTGGGTGATTCCGCCCGCTTCTTTCTTGGCAGTGCTGGCCTTGCGGATATAGTCCAGAAGGGTGGACTTGCCGTGGTCAATATGTCCCATCACTACCACTACAGGCGGTCGGGCCTGCCCGCCGTGGAGGTGGGCTGTGAATTTAGCGTGAATTGACATTGGTTTATATTATACGGTATTATCCAGAAAATGCAAAATGGCAAAAATACAAAAAATACCCAGCCTTCGCATAAAGCTACGGCGGGCAAAGAAAGGATATTTTTGGATTATGCCTCAATAACGCCGCTTGACGGCAGAGTAGCGACAGAGATGGCCAAGGTCCAAAAATCTTTTTGGGGCAATCCGTCTTCACTGCATGGCGAAGGCGAAGCAGCCAAAAACATGCTAGAAGAGGCGAGAATAAAAGTCGCCAGAATTTTGCATTGCCGGGGGAGTGAGATATTTTTCACCAGTGGCGGCACTGAGTCTTTAAATTTGGCGATTTTAGGCGTGATAAGGGCCGCTAAACCAAGGTCAGACCTTGAACTGCCTCGGTCCCAAAGGTCTGACCTTGGTTTGGCTTTGCCGCACGTGATTGTCTCCAGCATAGAACACCCGGCCGTTTTGGAACCAATCAAAGCTCTGGTGAAAGAAGATGCGATCGAAGTTTCTTTTA